>NZ_JBMGQS010000003.1:0-209568 GCF_049060005.1 Flavobacterium sp. PLA-1-15
TTTATAAATGAATCGGGAGATATAGAATTAGTGTGTAATTCATTCGAAGAATTTATGAATGAACTCTCAGATAATGAAGATTACTAATTTTAAAAGCCGAGATTTTGAATCTCGGCTTTTCTATTTATGTTTGGTATCATTTAGATAAGCAAGTTCCAAAAACTGCATAATACTAAAATAAAAATATATTATAGCGGAGCAAAAATGGAGAGAAATTAATTGAATTATATTCAAAGCATGAAGTAATAAGACCTTTAAAATAATAATTATGGAAATAGAATATTTAAAAAGCCTAGAGAACATTTATAGAACAAATATAAAATTGAGAAGAATAGGGGTTTCTGAAACTGAGATATCAAATCTCGAAAACAACTTAAATTTAAAACTTCCTAAAGCATACAAGGAATTCTTATTCATTGCAGGCAAAAGAGACAGTATAATTGGAGACTGGAATCGAGGATACGATGATCTCGAATTTATGCAAGAATATGCTAAAGAAGCCTTTCAAAGAGTTGGATTACAAATGAAGCCATTTTGGTGTTTTGCAGAATATAATGACGCAGATTCAAGTTTATTTTTCTTTTTAGATGAAGGTGACAACCCACCAGTCTATAATTTTGTTGCAGATAAAGTTATTTTAGATGACAACGGCGAAGAAGTCTTCTATAAAAAAACGCATGAATCATTTTTAGCATTTATTGATAAAAAGATAGATAATGCTTTACAGTAAATTTAAAAAGCCTTTACACAGACGTAAAGGCTTTTTAAATTGAAAAAAATCCCAAATTCACAACATTAGCTTAAGCACCCAAATGATGCTTTATGGAGTATTTTTTGAGTTCTTAAAAATATAAAAACAAAATCACAATTCATCCTTAAAACCAAAGGATTCCTACAAGTTTTAACCATTCTTTAACATCTTACTTCTAAAAAAAAATTCAATTTGCACCATTAAATTATTCCAGTCAATTTTAAATTAACAAAAACACTAAAATGGAAGAAAATACTGCTACTTTGGACATAAGAGCTATTAATGAAAAAATTGAAAGAGAGAGTGCATTCATTGACCTCCTCACCATGGAAATGAACAAAGTAATTGTGGGACAGAAGCACATGATCGAAAGATTATTGATCGGGCTTTTGGGACAAGGGCATATCTTGTTGGAAGGTGTTCCAGGATTGGCAAAAACATTGGCCATCAACACACTTTCTCAGGCAGTTCAGGGTTCTTTCAGCAGGATCCAGTTTACGCCGGATTTATTGCCTGCCGATGTTATTGGAACCATGATCTACAACATTAAAGCAAACGAATTCTCTATAAAAAAAGGACCTATCTTCGCTAATTTCGTTTTGGCGGATGAGATCAACCGTGCTCCTGCAAAAGTACAATCCGCTTTGCTTGAAGCGATGCAGGAAAAGCAGGTTACCATTGGCGATACTACTTTTAAACTGGACAAGCCTTTCTTGGTTTTGGCCACCCAGAATCCCGTTGAGCAGGAAGGAACTTATCCGTTACCGGAAGCACAAGTCGATCGTTTCATGCTTAAGACGGTTATCGATTATCCAAAAATTGAGGACGAGCGCTTGGTGATCCGTCAGAATCTAAAAGGTTCTTTCGAAAAAGTAAATCCTGTTATTACCGTTGACCAGATTTTGAGAGCTCAAGAAGCGGTTCGCGAGGTATATATGGACGAAAAAATAGAGAAATACATCCTTGACATCATCTTTGCAACACGTTATCCTGAGAAATATAAATTAGAGAAACTAAAACCGCTGATCAGCTTTGGAGCTTCTCCTCGTGGAAGCATCAACTTGGCAACGGCTGCAAAATGCTATGCCTTCATCAAGCGTCGTGGTTATGTAATTCCTGAAGACGTTCGTGCAGTTGTTCATGATGTGTTGCGTCACAGAATTGGAATTACCTACGAAGCGGAAGCGGAAAATGTTACTTCTGTAGACATCATCAACAAGATCGTAAACGAAATCGAAGTACCGTAAAGTAATTAGCCAACGGGCAAAAGCCAATAGTTTCCAAACTGTTTTCTAATGCCTATTGCTTATTGCCTATTTGCCTAAAAATGGATACAAAAGAACTACTCAAGAAAGTACGAAAAATAGAAATCAAGACCCGTAGATTGAGCGATCATATCTTTTCGGGCGAATACCATACGTCTTTTAAGGGTCGCGGTATGACTTTTAGCGAGGTGCGCCAATACCAATACGGCGACGATATCCGTGCCATCGATTGGAATGTAACGGCAAAATACAACGAGGCCCACGTCAAGGTTTTTGAAGAAGAACGTGAACTTACGATGATGCTGATGGTGGACATCAGTGGTTCGGCAAGTTTCGGTTCTAAGAATCAATTCAAGGAGGACATTGTAACAGAAATCGCCGCAACCATGGCTTTTTCGGCTACACAGAACAATGATAAAATCGGACTTATCCTATTCTCCGATCAGATTGAATTGTATATTCCGCCTAAAAAAGGGAAATCACACGTTTTGAGGATCATCCGTGAACTGATTGAATTCAAACCCAAAAGCAACAAGACCGACGTTTCACAAGCATTGAAATTTCTATCGGGAACTCAGAAAAAGAAAGCAATTGTATTCTTGATTTCAGATTTCATTACTGATGAATATGAACATACGTTGAAGATTGCCTCCAAGAAACACGACATTACCGGAATCAGGGTGTATGATTTGCGTGAGGAAAAAATACCAAATCTGGGAATGGTTCCGATGCTGGATGCTGAATCCGGCCAAGTGCAATTGGTAAATACCGGTTCGAAACAAGTGCGTTTGGATTACGAAAAATACTATCACGAAAAGGTAAATTATTTCAAGGAAACTTTTAGCAAATGTGGTGCTGGAGCTGTGAATACAAGAGTTGACGAAAGTTATGTAACCAAATTACTGGGTTACTTCAAATCGAGATAATTCCAAAAAACAAGTTTAAAACCAATCAGGTTTAAATGATATAAGAATGAAAATAAAATTCTATATACTATTTCTATTATTTACAACAACGCTTTTTGCCCAGAAACGGGTAGAAACATCGATTGACACGACCAAGAATAAAATTGGAGCACAGTTTAATCTGACGTTGAGAACTGTTGTGGATACTACTGAAACCGTTACTTTTCCGTCGGGAACCAACTTCGGAAGAATGGAGGTAATCCGTAATTATGTGGTAGATACGGTACAAAAGGACGGAAAATACGAGCTCATCAAAAAGTACGGATTGGCTCAATTTGATTCGGGAAAATATACAGTTCCGAGTTTGAAAGTGTTTATAAATCAAAAACCTTATTTTACGGATTCACTTTCGGTTGAAGTGGCGAATGTTCAGGTTGATACGCTACAGCAGAAAATGTACGAAATCAAACCGATTATCGGCGCGCCATCCGCTTCAAGCAGTATCTGGAAATGGCTGTTGATTATAGCACTTTTGGTTGGTGTAGGATTTCTTGTTTATCATCTGATAAAGAAATACCAGAAGAAAAAAGTAGAGCAGGAAGTTTATAAAACCCCTATCGAAAAGGCGACAAGCCTAATGAATTCGCTTGAGAAGAAAGAACTCTGGCAAAAAGGCGAAGTTAAAGCATATTATAGCGAGCTGACAGACATTGCAAGAAATTACATTGAAGAAGCGATCGAAATTCCAGCAATGGAAAGCACCACTTCTGAACTGATTATAGCGTTGAGAACCGCTTCCCAGAAAAAGAAAATGGCCGTTACGCAGGAAACTTTGGAAAATCTGGAAAAAGTTTTAAGACAAGCCGATTTGGTGAAATTTGCCAAATCAAAACCGCTTGATTTCGAAATTTCCGAAGACAAGAAGAAAATCGAAAAGACGATCCTGACGCTTGACAGATCGATTCCTGAAGTTGTTGAGGAGGAAGAAGACATCCTAAACGAAGCCCAAAGACAGAAACTCATCAAGGAAAAACTTAGAAAGAAAAGGAATTCAAGAATCGGGATTGCGATTGGAGCTGTCGTAGGTTTGATAATCGGTATTTTCACATTCCTTGTCGTAACCAAAGGATTTGATTTCGTAAAAGACAACATTATCGGACATCCTACAAAGGATTTGGTCGAAGGCGAATGGGTTTTGAGTGAATACGGAAATCCTTCAGTTAGGATTGAAACGCCAAAGGTTTTGAAACGTCTGGATGCAACAAAAACTCTTCCAAAAGAAGCTTTCGCAGTTATAAAGGATATGCAATTGTTTGCCTACGGAAGCATGTTGGATAATTTCTACATAGCTGTTTCTACTTTGCAATACAAGCAAGAAACACAAGTAGATCTGACAACCGCCCTTGAAGGAACTGTAAGGGTTTTTGAAGCACAAGGCGCTCAAAATATGATTTTGAAGCAGGAAGATTTCAGCACAAAAGAAGGAATTACAGGCAAGAAAGGTTATGGTTCATTTTCTAGGATAGACCCAATCAAGAAAGAAAGTACTAAATTATATTACGAAATATTAATTTTCAGTCAAGAAGGTGGCTTACAGCAAATCACAATTCTTCATCAAGAAGGCGATGAGTATGCCAACCAGATTTCGGAAAGGATCTTAAATTCTGTTGAACTTAAAAAAGTAACCCAATGATGACAAACGTAACTTTTTTAAACCCGGGATTCTTTTGGCTGTTCCTTTTGCTTCCGCTGATAATCGGCTGGCAAATCTGGAAAAGAAACGAGCAATCGGCTACTTTGAAGATGAGTTCGCTGAAAGGCTTTAAAACCTCTTCTTCGCTTTTAGCGAAATTAAAACCTTTCTTGTTTGTGCTTCGCTTGCTGGCTTTGGCTTCGATGATTGTCGCTTTGGCCCGACCAAGAACGGTTGATATCAGTAGTAAAACCAAAACCACGAAAGGAATTGATATCGTCTTGGCAATTGACGTCTCGAGTTCGATGTTGGCCCGCGATTTGAAGCCAAACCGTATGGAAGCCTTAAAAAGAGTCGCTTCGGATTTTATCATTTCAAGACCAAATGACCGAATTGGCTTGGTGGTTTATGCAGGAGAAAGTTATACAAAAACACCTGTTACAAGTGATAAGGCGGTTGTGATTGATGCCTTGAAAGGAATAAAATTCGATAACGTTTTGCAGGACGGAACAGCGATTGGTACCGGATTGGCAACCGCCATCAACCGTTTGAAAGACAGCAAGGCCAAAAGCAAGATCATCATTCTTTTGACTGATGGTGTAAACAATTCAGGAACAATTGAACCTGAAACGGCTTCGGATATTGCAGAAGAATACGGCATTAAAGTATATACAATTGGTTTGGGTACAAACGGAATGGCAGAATATCCTTATGCCTTGGCAGCCAATGGCGATTTCATCTTTAAGATGATGAAGGTGGAAATTGATCAGGAATTGATGAAAAACATCGCCAAAAAAACAGGCGGAAAATATTTCCGAGCCACTTCAAATGAAAAACTGGAAACCATTTACGAAGAAATCAACAAGCTTGAAACAACCGAAATCGAAGAACTCAAATTCTATGATTACGATGAAAAGTACAGGCCTTTCTTGATTTTTGCAGGTTTACTGTTACTGCTAGAAGTTGGATTAAGAAATACCGTTTACAGAAGTTTTATTTAAACATAAGTTCAAGATTTGGCTTCAGATAATCTGAATTCAAAATCTAAAATCTACATTTTTTGATGGAATTAGACGAAAAAAAATATTTATATCTTTTATTTATCATCCCAATCCTGGTGCTGATTTTCCTGTATAATCTATATTGGAAAAGAAAAAAACAGCGCGAATTTGGCGATTTGGAAATGGTGAAAAAATTAAGTCCTGAGAAATCTACCTTCAAATCGATCTTGAAACTTGTAGTTTTCCTTTTGGCTTTTGCGAGTTTGATTATTGCTTTGGTCAATCCAAAAATCGGAACCAAGTCTGAAACAGTGAAACGTCAAGGAATTGACATCGTTTTTGCTGTCGATGTTTCAAAAAGTATGCTTTGTGAAGACATCGCACCAAGCCGACTCGAAAAAAGTAAGCAGATCGTTTCGCAAGTCATCAACCAATTGGGAAGCGACAGGATTGGAATCGTAGCCTATGCCGGAAGCGCTTTCCCGGTTTTGCCGATTACGACCGATTATGGTGTTGCCAAAATGTTTATCCAAAGTATGAATCCTGGAATGGTTTCTTCACAGGGGACTTCTTTGGACGAAGCCATCAAACTGTCTTCAACTTATTTTGATGAAGATGGAGAAACAAGCAAGTTACTGATACTGATTTCCGACGGTGAAGACCATTCAGAAGGCGCTTCAAGCATGGCCGAAGAAGCCAATAAAGCCGGTTTGAAAATCATAACTATTGGTGTCGGAACTGAAAAAGGTGGCCCAATTCCGTTGAAGGAGAATGGGGTTGTAGAAAGCTTTCAGCGTGATTTTGACAATCAGGTAGTAATTACAAAATTGAATCCGAAAAGTTTGGAGGAAATTGCAAAAGCTACAAAAGGTGGTTATGTAAACGGAAGCAACACCAAAGAAGTTTTGGAATACATAAAAAATGCATTGGATAATATTGAAAAAACTGAATTTGCTTCGGAACAATTCACCGATTTCAACTCACAATTCCAATGGTTTCTAGGTTTTGCATTTGCCTTATTGTTTGTGGATATTTTCCTTTTGGAGAAAAAAACCAAATGGGTGAAAAAAATGAATCTGTTTAATGAAGAAAAGTCTGAAAAGCAATTATAAGATATGAAGATGAAAGACTTGAAAAATATACTACTCTTGATGACAATCCTCTTGTCTTTTGCTGTAAAGGCTCAAGAAAAAGACAAGAACCTGCCACAAGCCAACGAGGAATTTGAGGCAAAAAATTATGTGGAGGCAGAAGCCAATTACAGGATTTCGCAATCAAAATTTCCTAAAAAAGCGATTGCTTCTTATAACTTGGGAAATACAATCTACAGCATCAATCAGCCTTCGGAAGCCAAACTTTCCTACATGAAAGCGATTGAAGAATCAACGTCTAGACCCGAAAAACATAAGGCATTCCATAATCTGGGAAATGTTTTTATGAAGGAAAAAAATTATACGGCCGCAGTTCAAGCCTATAAAAATGCCCTAATCAACAATCCTGCTGATGAGGAAACCCGCTACAATTATGCCTTGGCAAAAAAAATGCTGAAGGATAATCCGCCTCCAAAAGACGACAAGAAAAAAGACAAAAAGGACAAGGATAAAGATAAGGACAAAGACAAAAAAGACGATAAAAAGGACGGCGACAAGGATAAAAAAGACGACCAAGGCGATAAAGACAAAGACAAAAAGGACGACAAGAAAGACGGTGATGGCAAAAACCCAAAAGACGATAAAAAAGAAGGTCAGCCAAAACCAAAAGAAGGTGGAATTTCCAAGCAACGATTAGAAAACCTTTTGGATGCCGTAAATAATGAAGAGAAGAAAGTACAGGATAAGGTAAATGCTAAAAAAGTAAAAGGCAAGCCTGTCAGAACAGAAAAAGATTGGTAAATTTCGACACTCAAAAAAGTCTCAACAAAAAAATGAAAAAGTTTATTTTTCTATTATTGATAAGTTTCCAAGGTCTTGTTGCTCAGGTACAATTTGAAGCAAAGGTCAGCAAGACAACACTAGGCATCAACGAAAGATTGCGTATCGATTTTTCTATGAATGCCGATGGAGACAACTTTACACCACCGGATTTTGACGGATTCCGTGTTGTGACGGGACCGATGCAACAGGTCAGCCAGCAGTGGGTGAACGGTCGTGGCACATTCAATAAAATGTATTCTTATTATTTGTTGCCCACACAAAGAGGTTCGGTAACCATCAAACAGGCGAGTATCGAAATTAACGGACAGGTATACAAAACTTCTCCGATAAAGATCAATGTGACAGCTGCTGTTGAAATGCCGAAAAACCCAAACGATGCACCACAGATTTCTGCAAACGATGCGATACATTTGGTTGCGGAAGTTTCCAAAAGCAATCCTTATATCAACGAACCGATTACCGTAGTGTACAAGCTGTATTTCAGTTATAATGTAGGAATTACAAATTGGCGTGAGCTTGACAAACCTAAATACAACGACTTCTGGAGTCAAAATCTGGACCCAAAACAGCTAAAAGTTGAAGAAGGAACCTTTAATGGCGAAAAAGTTCGTGTGGTGATTTTAAAGAGAGTTGTACTGTATCCACAGAAATCCGGAAGGCTTTCAATAGAACCCCTTTCGATGGATATCGATTTGGAATTGCCTACCAACAGGAGAAATGTTTTTGGACAAGTCTTGACTACACGAGACAACAAAAGGGTTTCGGCTGGAGCCAAAACCATCAACGTTCGAGCACTTCCAGAAGCCGGTAAGCCTGCTGGTTTTTCAGGTGCAGTCGGAAAATTTACCTTTAGGGCAACACCAACCAAAACCACTTTGAAACACGGCGAAAGCTTGGATTTAAATGTAATTGTTGCCGGAACAGGAAATTTGAAATTATTCGATTTGCCAAAACCAGTCGTTCCAACTGCTTTGGAAATGTACGACCCAGTGCATACAGAAAGCGTAAACACGCCACTTTCTGGAATGACAGGGAATATCGCCGATAAATACACCATAATTCCACAATATAAAGGAAATTATCCCATCAAACCGATGAGTTTCTCTTATTTTGATTTGGGAACCGGAACCTATAAAACCATCACTTCACCTGAAATCATGATTAAGGTTTTGGACGGACCAGAAAATGATACTCCAGCTGTTGCATCGGCTGATAGCACAAGTGGGGTTGCTAAAAGAACGATTTCTGCTTCGGCACAATTTCAATTCATCAAGCTAAAAACCAATTTGGTTTCGAGCAAGAAGGACGACTTTTTTGGAAGCAATTTATTCTACGGATTGCTATTTGCACCGTTATTCATCATTCCGATTATCATGTTGTTCAGAAAGAAAAAACGTGCAATGGACGGTGATATTGTAGGCAATAGAATCCGTCAGTCGAACAAATTGGCGAAGAAATACCTGTCGGAAGCGAGAAAGCAAATCGCCAATAAAGAGTTGTTTTATATCGCTTTGGAAAAGGCAATGCACAACTTCTTGAAAGCAAAACTAAACATCGAAACTTCTGAAATGAGCAAGGATAAAATCCGAGAAATCCTTTTATCAAGAAATGCCCAAGAAGGAACCGTTTCTGATTTTATCAACCTGACCGAAAACTGTGAGTTTGCCCGTTATGCACCTTCATCAAGTGTATCCATTCAACAGGATTTTGACAAAGCGGTTACGATAATTTCTGAATTGGAAAAACAGATTTCTTAAAATCACTTATCAGCACAGATTTTTAAAAACATAATTGAGAAAGATTTAAGCATACAACTTAATGAACCTTAATGCCTTAATGGTTAAAAAATGAAGAATTTAGTCTATATATTTTTATTAATCTCCTCGACTTTCTTTGCCCAAAATGGCTTTGAAAAAGGAAATGAACTGTACCGAAAAGACCAATTCGCCGAAGCGGTCGTTGCTTACGAAGGTGTTTTAAAAACCAAAAAAGAATCGGCTGAATTGTATTTTAATTTAGCAAATTCTTATTATAAATTGAACAAAGTTGCACCTGCGATTTACAATTACGAAAAGGCTTTATTATTAAATCCAAACGATAAAGACATTCTAAACAATCTGGCTTTCGCCCAAAAACTGCAGATTGACGACATCAAGCAAGTACCTAAAGTTGGCTTCAGCAAACTCATTCAGGATTTCACTTCTTCCAATCATTACAATGCATGGGGATGGATTGCCGTTGGATTTTCAACCCTTTTTTTATTGTTTTTTATTGGATATTATTTCTCCCAAACCACTTTGCTAAAGCGTATTTTCTTTGTTGGAATGTTCTTGGCTCTGCTTGTGATTGTGTTGAGCGTTCTTTCAGCAATTTTCGAAAAATCGAACTATGAAAACGACAGGCCAGCGATTGTTTTTGCCGAAATCACTTCTGTAAAAACAGAACCAAAAGCTGATGCTCCAGATGCCTTTATGCTACACGAAGGCACAAAAGTTCAGATTTTAGAAACACTTGACAATTGGAAAAAAATCGAGCTTTCGGACGGAACAGATGGTTGGATTGAGCAATCGGCGATTAAAGAATTGAAATAGTCACTTAAATGACCTTATATTTTTTATATGGTAAAAGAGATTTAGTTTTCAACCTTTTTCTCTTCCTTAAACTCCATAAACCAATTTTCAAGAGCAGGATAAACCAATCCCGAAACTTCTAAGGTTGGATAATAAATCAACGATTCCACCAACGTTTCTTTTGAAACTAAGTCGGTTTTTTCATTGAATTTATGAAAGAAATGTAGTGAAACGCTCAGCATCAAAATGGTTTTCAATAAGCCGAAAAATCCACCTCCTACTTTATTTATTAAGCCTAAACTTGCAAAATTTGCCAATGTTGTAAACACTTTTGCTAAAGCGGTAATTCCCACCACGACGAGAATAAACGTCAAGGCAAACGCCACAATATGGACCGTTTTAGGCGACCATGAAACGTGACTTTCGATTATCGATTGGGTCAGGAATGAAAATTTTATGGCAATATAGATTCCCAAAATCAAGGATAAGAAAGAAGCTAATTCTACAAAAAAACCATTCCAGACGCCACGGATGATGCCGTAGAGTAAGAAACCACCCAGAATAATGTCGAATACATTCATATAAAAGATAAAAGTGCCAAGATAGAAGACTTTAGTAGAAAAACAAAACACATCACCTATCTTTGCAGACTAATTTTGATGTTTCGGAGTTAACTCATAACTCATAACTCATAACTCATAACTCATAACTCATAACTCATAACTTTGAATTTATAAATGTCTAGAGATATACAACTAAAAGAGCGCTGGGAAAAGCTCGTCAACCTACTTTCTGATCAGTTTTCGCAAGGCGAAGATTTGGATTTGGATGCCATCATCTACCTGATTGGCGTTCAGGAATTAGGAAAAGTCCATCGTACTTTCAAGAAAGACGAGAAGTTGAACCTGATGCACATTGCCATTTGCCGACTATTGGAACCTTACGGATTCTATGAATTCGAACATTTCGATAACGATGGCTGGCCACATTACAAAGTCAAAGAAACCTTACCTCCTTTAAAAGCAGGCGAGCAATCGGTTTTGATGAAGGAAGCCATTGTAAGTTATTTTCTTGAAAAAGAATTAATCGATTAAAGCAGTTGATTTGGTCGTAAAACTTCCAACATCTAACTTCTAACTTCCAACTTTTTCCTAAATTTGCACCTTTACCAAAGAAGATGATAGACAAGATTAAAGAATATATTGGCGAAGCCCAAGCTTTTCAAACCGATAACAAGCAAACACTCGAAGAATTCCGAATTAAATTCCTAGGAAGCAAAGGCCTTTTGAAGGATTTGTTTGCTGAATTCAAGAATGTTCCGAACGAACAGAAAAAAGAATTCGGGCAGGTTATCAATACCTTGAAAAATACGGCGGAGGAAAAAGTAAAATTCCTTCAGGAATCTCTTGAAAGCAAGGAAGAGACCAAAGGCATCTATGGCGATTTGACGCGTCCGGGCGAGCCTTTGTCCATCGGTTCCCGTCATCCGATTTCATTGGTAAAAAATCAAATTATCGACATCTTCTCTACCATCGGATTTAACGTTTCCGAAGGTCCGGAAATAGAAGATGATTGGCACAATTTCACCGCCTTGAACCTTCCGGAATACCACCCGGCTCGCGATATGCAGGATACTTTTTTCATCCAAACCAATCCCGATGTGTTGTTGAGAACCCATACTTCGTCTGTTCAGGTGCGTTATATGGAAAACAACAAACCGCCGATTCGTACCATTTCACCGGGACGTGTTTTCCGTAACGAAGCCGTTTCGGCCCGTTCGCATTGTATTTTCCATCAAGTAGAAGGACTTTATATCGACAAGGATGTTTCGTTTGCCGATTTGAAGCAGACACTTTTATATTTCACAAAGGAAATGTTCGGAAAGTCAAAAATCCGTCTTCGTCCGTCCTACTTTCCGTTTACGGAACCAAGTGCGGAAATCGACATCTATTGGGGATTAAAAACCGAAACTGATTATAGAATCACCAAAGGTACAGGCTGGCTAGAAATTGGAGGTTGCGGAATGGTTGACCCAAACGTACTTAAAAACTGCGGTATCAATCCAGATGAATTTACCGGTTTTGCCTTCGGAATGGGAGTGGAACGTATTGCAATGCTTCTGCACCAAATCGGAGACATCCGTATGTTCTATGAAAACGATATCCGTTTCTTGGAGCAATTCAAATCAAGCATATAAGATTTAAGAATGTCGATTGCTGATTTTTTGGATTTCAGATGGTTTTAAATCTGAAATCCAAAATCAGCAATCCAAAATCAGCAATCAAATGAAAAAAGACATCATCATCCCAAAAGTAGAAAACGTTTTTATGGCCGCCGTTCAAGAATGGAACGACGATTTCATGGAAAAGGTTTGGTACATCTATTTGGTGAACGATTCTGATTTTGATTTGGATAGCGTGATGGTCGTTTCAAAAGCTTTCGGAACCATTGACGGCGAGATGAAAAAAACCTCACTCCTGCGCCACGCCTTCGTAAAAGTGCCAGCTGTTTCTGTGGTAAAGGTAGAAATGGTCGAAAAGAGCGTCCTTGCTTTGAACAATGAATTTATGGTGACGTATTTTATCGGAAGTACTTTATACGATAAGAAATTTACTTTCAGAACTAATACCATCAACGAAAAAGCAACAGAAGAAGTGCCTATTCTATTCGTTAATGGCGTAATCGTTCGATAAAATTATTTGTTGGCTTCTCTCCTTATTTTGGATTTCCAACTCGAATATCCAAGTATAAAAACACCTACAACAAGAAACATTGCCATCTGAAAATAAAAGAACCAGGTTTGAACCAATTCTGTCAATGGTTTTTCATCCATATTAAAAATCGCCATGAAAACGGTCATAAAGATACCCCAAGGCAATCCTACTTTCAACTGGTATTTCCATCTTTCGCTCATATCGTTTGGTTTAGAATTCTGATTAATCCAACTTGTCGGTTAATTTCTTGAACACTTTTTTAGCTTCTTTTCCTTCGTATAAAATACTGTAAACCGCATCAATAATCGGCGTAGTCGCCCCATATTCTTGATTCAATTGGTAGGCGCTTTTTGTAGCATAATAACCCTCGGCCACCATACTCATCTCCATCATTGCTGATTTTACGGTATAGCCTTTCCCAATCATATTGCCGAACATCCTGTTTCTTGAAAACACAGAATATCCCGTAACCAATAAATCGCCCAAATAAGCCGAATTATTGATGTTACGCTTCATCTTGTGCACTTTCTTGATGAACTTCTTCATCTCACGGATGCCGTTGCTCATCAAAACAGATTGGAAGTTATCGCCATAACCCAAACCGTGCGCGATTCCTGCTGCAATGGCGTAGATATTCTTCAGCATTGCCGCATATTCCGTTCCGATAATATCATCGGTGATTTTTGCTTTGATGTAATTTCCGGAAAGACATTTCGCAACTATTTTTGCCTTTTCGGCATCACCACAGGCAATAGTCAAATACGACAACCGTTCCAATGCTACCTCTTCTGCATGGCAAGGTCCCGTTATCACACCTATATTGTCATAATCGATGTCGTATTTGTCATGGAAATGCTCGCCCACAATAAGGCTCGTTTCAGGAACGATTCCTTTGATGGCCGAAAATATTACTTTTCCGTTCAGGCTTTCGGTCAGCTTCTGCAATTCGCCATTCAAGAAAGCAGATGGGATTGCAAATACAATATAATCTGCATAGGCAACCGCCTCGTTGATATCGCTGGTCAGTTTTAATTTATTGATATTGAATTCAACCGAACTCAGATAATTAGGGTTATGATGGTGTTGCTGTATGTGCTCAATTGCATCGGTGTTGCGCATGTACCACGCTATTTCAGGCAGGTTTACGCATAACATTTTGGCGATTGCCGTTGCCCAGCTTCCACCACCTATTACTGCAAATTTTGGATATTCTGTCATTGTTTGGTTTTTTAGCACGTATAAATTACTAATAAGCTTCAAAAATACTTAAAATACTAGTAAGTACACCGTTATTGACCTTGAAGAATGTAACCTGTGCAACAAATTTTAACTCAAAATTGTGATAACCAGCACAATGTATCAAAACCTTCTACGTTAATATAAGTGTAAACAGCGAAGTGGTTATCCTGTTTACGCTATAAAAAATAATTTAGTTAGTTAAGATTTTGTTTTTGGTGTTTTGAAAAAGGCGCTCCAGGATTGATTCCAGGAGCGCCTTTTGATTTTAAAGGATTTCTCGCTAAGACACAAAGTCGCAAAGAAATTTGAAAACTTTGCGACTTTGTGCCTTTGCGAGATTGTGTTTTTAACGAAACGAATCCATGATTTAGAAAATCCGTATCCTGTTTTTAATAACTCGCCTCCACTATTTTTTTCACCTTTTCCAAGGTAATGTTTTGCTTTTCGCCCAAGGCCTTCCAGCCTCTCTTTTCGAAACGCTCCACGATGAAATCGGCGGTATTTTGATACTCCTCGGTATAGTCCGAAAGCTTGGTGTCCATACCCATCAGGTGGAAAAACTCAACCGATTTGTTGATGGCTTCCTTCGCTACCTCATCGTCGCTACCCGTGAGGTTAAAGATGCGTTTTCCGTATTGTGCGAGCTTTTCCTTTTTGGTTTCAAACATCACATCATATAAATGCGGTCCAATGATGGCAAGCGTTCTCGCATGGTCGATACCATAAAGCGCCGTCAATTCGTGGCCAATCATGTGCGTCGCCCAATCCGTTGGAACGCCTTTGTTGAGTAATCCGTTGAGCGCCATCGTACAACACCACATAAAGTTCGACGCCAGTTTATAATCGTCCGGATTTGCTACTACTTTTGGGCCTATTTCAATCAGGGTTTGCAGAATTCCTTCGGCAATCCTGTCCTGAAGATAGGCATCGTGAGGATAGGTCAAGTATTGTTCCATGACGTGCGTAAAGGCGTCTACCACACCGTTTTCAATCTGTCTTTTTGGTAAGGAGGAGATTACCGTTGGGTCGCAGATGGAGAATTTCGGAAACAAGGCCGAACCTCCAAACGAAAGTTTTTCCTGAGTGGCGGCAATCGTCACCACGGCGCCCGAATTCATCTCGCTTCCCGTAGCCGGCAAGGTCAATACGGTACCGAAAGGCATAGCGTTTTCCTTCACCAGTATTCTTTTCTGCAAAAGCTCAATCGGGTTTCCATCGAAATTGACCGCGGCCGAAATGAATTTCACCCCATCAATCACAGAGCCTCCACCAACGGCCAAGATAAAATCAATCTTTTTCTCCTTAATAATTTCCACCGCCTTCATCAACGTTTCAAAATGCGGATTCGGCTCTATTCCGCCAAATTCTACGATTTCAAAACCCTTCAGGTTGTCCGTTACTTGCTTATGAACACCGTTCTTGAAGATGCTCCCACCGCCATAAGCCAGAAGGATTTTCGCGCCTTTCGGAACCAGCGTCGATAGCTTTTCCATTTGTCCTTTTCCAAAAATATAATTGGTAGGATTGTATAATTCGAAGTTTAGCATAGTATTTAATTTTTAGTAAAATTACGAAAGCTCGTTGCGAACAAATCGTAATGGTCTGTTAAGAAATTTACTTATTTAGTGCTTTTAATTCTTTCAAGATTGCCTCACCAACACCTTTTGCCGATTGTGGATTCTGACCAGTAATCAATCTTCCATCAACAGTTACGTGCTTTTGCCACAAGCCAGATTTTTCAAATTTTGCACCGCGTTCTATCAATTTTGTCTCCAAAGCAAACGGCACCACTTTTTCCAGCTTCACGGCAACCTCCTCTTCATTCGTAAAAGCGTTTACTTTTTTACCATCAACCAAATACTTCCCATTACTTAATTTGATATTGACCAAACCTGCCGGACCGTGACAAACCGCACCTACAATACCATTGTTTTCATAAATTGCGGTTGCAATTTTGGAAAGTTCCACATTGTCTGCAAAGTCCCACATCGCTCCATGACCACCAGCATAATAGATGGCCACATATTCAGCCGGGTTTACCTCCGAAGGCTTCATCGAATTACTGATTTTGTTGTGATAGACAGCATCTTCCCAAAATTCCTTGTTCACTGGGTCACTCAAATCAAACCCATCAACAGGAGGTGTTCCGCCTTTTGGACTTACGAAATCAATTATATAATCCTTTTTCAAAACTTCCCAGGCATGGGAAACTTCCCCCAGATAATAACCAGTTGACTCGCCGGTGTTTCCTTTCTTGGCGTGGCTCGAAACCACAAATAAAATTTTCTTTTCCATCTTTTTTTCTTTTTTAGTTTGTGCAATTCCTGCTTCTGAATGTAACGCGATGGCAAATAAAGTGATTGCCATCAAACCGGATGTAAATATCTTTTTCATCATATATTGTTTAAAATGATAGTACAAAGTTCGCCAGAAACAACTTTCGGGACGATGAGGGAAGTCACAAATTTTGTGTGATGAAAATCACTTTTTCGCCAGATTAAAAAGATGATAAAATCTGTGAATCAGTGTCTATTATTACTACGAACCGAATCGGCTCAAGGTTTCACGCGAAACACCAAGGTAGGAAGCAATCAATTTTTTTGGTACTTTTTGGAAGAGAATGGGATTGAGTTGCAACAATTGTTCATAACGCTGTTGCGGATTGTTGTTCAGCATCGATAAAATTCTTTGCTGTAAAGCGATATAGCCTGCATTTGATTTTCTGCGGAAGAAATGCTCAATACTATGCATTTCCGAACATAGTTTTTCACGGTTGTACAAGGACAGACAAAGCACTTCGGTGTCCTCCACACAATCAATATTTAATGTTGCTTTCGTTTGGTTGAAATAAGCATTGAAATCACAAATCCACCAGTCTGGAAGTCCAAATTGCAGGATGTGTTCTTTTCCGTCAGGACTAGTATGGTATAATTTAAGGCAACCTTCGAGCACAAAGAAATCATTCAAGACATCATTCCCTTCTTGAATCAAAAATTGGTGTTTCTTGAATTTCTTCGGAACAAAATGCGAGAGAATATAGTCGAATTCCGCATCCGTAAGGGGCGTTATTTTTTCGATTTGCTGTCGGAGGATTTGACTCATTTATTTATTTTTTGTCTTTTTTTGACTAAAGCCCTGGATTATTTTTCTCAAGAATGGATTAAATCTCATTCCAATTGAAGCCTTTAGATGCTAAAATCACTTCTTGTAAAACAAATTATGATCGATGTATTCCCAAACCTTATGCGGCAACATCGGCACCACATTTTTCTGGTTCTTGATGCTTTCGCGGATAAACGTCGAGGAAAGTTCAATCACCGGGGCCTCTACCTTATGAATCTTGGGATGGTTGACAAACTGCGCATCAATCTCGCCAGAATTCAAGCGGGGATAGACATAAACATCATGGTTTTGAAGAATCACTTCGTAGTTTTTCCACTTTTGCAAAGAGTTCAGATTGTCTTCGCCCATGATCAACGCAAACTCATGTTGCGGGAATTTTTCCTGCAGGTGCGCCAAGGTATTCACGGTGTAATTCGGCTGGGGTAATTTGAATTCAATATCCGAAGGCTGGAGTTTCGGGAATCCTTCGGTAGCCAGGAAAACCATCTGCAAACGGTGGTGGTCTTCGAGCAAGGTGCTTTTCTTTTTATGGGGATTATGAGGCGTAACGACCATCCAAATCTGCTCCAAATCGGAGTGCTCCGCCATGTGATTCGCAAGAATCAAATGACCAACATGGATGGGGTTGAACGTTCCAAAATACAATCCTATTTTCATCTGAAGCTATTATAAACACAGATTTCACAGATTTTCACAAATAAAATCTGTGAAATCTGTGAAATCTGTGTTTCTTATTAAATCATTTTTAGGTAATCGTAAACCAATTTATACGCATCGTTTTTCGCAATTTCCAAATCGTAGTTTTTCAAGACCACATCAAATTCTGATGATTTTGCGATTTCGATTTCGGCTTTCGCCAAACGCATGGCAATCTTTTCGTCGCTTTCGGTCTGACGGAAACGAAGTCTTCTTTCTAATTCCTCCACAGAAGGCGGACTCACGAAAATCGCCAAAGTTTCCTTCGGAAATTGCTCCTTGATTTTTAGTCCTCCGATAACATCAATGTCAAAAATAACGTGTTTGCCTTCTGCCCAGATTCTTTCGAGCTCGCTTTTTAGCGTCCCGTAGAAATTGTCCTTATATACTTCCTCATATTCCACAAAAGCATCTTCGTCAATTTTCTTCTGAAACTCCTCCATCGACAAGAAATAGTAATCTTTTCCGTGTATTTCGGCTCCTCTTTTTTCGCGCGATGTGGCCGAGATTGAAAAGTCTAAATGCAATTCTTTCTGCTCTAAAAGGTATCTTACAATCGTAGTTTTTCCTGATCCCGAAGGTGCCGAAAAAACCAATAATTTTCCGTTATTCATTATGTTTTGCTTTAAGCTCCAGGCAAAATGCCGTTAAGCTAAGTGGGTTTATTGTTTGTTTAGCCGAAGCCCTATAGAACGTTTAATACCTGCTCCTTTATTTTTTCCAATTCATCCTTCATCTGAACGACCAATTTCTGCATCTGTGCATGGTTCGATTTTGATCCCATCGTATTGATTTCACGACCCATTTCCTGCGTGATGAAACCTAGTTTTCTACCATTTGCTTCGCTTCCCGCAAGGGTTTCAATAAAATAATTCAGGTGGTTTTCAAGACGCACTTTTTCTTCGGTGATGTCGTATTTTTCAAGATAAAAAATCAATTCCTGCTCAAAACGATTTTCATCAACATTCACTTCCAATTCATCAATTGCGGTGCGTAGTCTGGTTTTTACGGTTTGGATTCTTTCGCTGTCAAGCGCCACCGTTTCGTTCATCATCGTCATGATATTGGCAATCCTGTGCAAAAATTCCTTTTCCAAGGCTACGCCCTCTGAGATTCGGAATGCCTTGATATTTTTGATGCCTTCCTCGATAACCACTTGAATTTCGCTCCAGTCGTTTTCGTCAATCTCTTCGCGCTCGGTTTTTAAAACATCGGGCATGCGAACGGCCATTTTCATCAATTCCGTTTCATCTGCTTCCGCATATACCTCTCTCAATTGGCTGATGTAGGCCTTTACAATCGGAACATTTACTTTAGTTGAAGTCTGTTCGGCAGTATTTTCCATAAAAATAGAAAAATCGATCTTGCCTCTTTCCAACACTGTTGACAACTGATTTCTCAACCCCAACTCCATCTCGCGGTACACCGAAGGCATTCTCACATTCAGGTCAAGACCCTTGCTGTTCAACGATTTTATTTCAACTGTAATTTTCTTGTTTGGGAGCTGTAAAGTCGCTTTCCCAAAGCCCGTCATCGACTGTATCATAATTTTTTTAAAAAGAGTTCAAAGATAAGGAAAAGTTTTGTGGTTGCTGTTTGAATGTTCCAAATACTCCAGCAAGGTTTACAAACCTTGCTGGAGTATTTCTTATAGAAAATCATCTTCTTCCAATTGAAATATTTCCTCAACTTTACTATTAAATACCTTTGCAATTTTCAAAGCCAAAACAGTAGAAGGGATATATTTTTGCGACTCGATAGAATTGATCGTTTGTCGTGAAACACTTACTCTATCTGCCAAATCCTGCTGTGTCAGATTTTGTTTTGCTCTTTCTACTTTTAGGGTGTTTTTCATCTAGGAGCTTCTTTTTTGCAATTTATAGAAAATGATGTACATAGAAAGCATAAATATCATCAATTCAATAGCAGTCATCTTATTGGGCGCATCCCCTATGATTATATCTGCAAAAGGCCTTAAAACTAAATAAAATACCGAAGTCATGAAGGTAAAACCTACTGCCTTCAAACGGATCTGCAACGTCATCTCATCTTCGAACTTGTCTCTGGACCAAGCAATAAAGAACAATCCCAGGATGAACAGATCGGACAAAACTACTTTATAAATCTCTCTTTGTCCTTCGGCCACTTCTATTGGCAGGAACTTTACAGTCAGAACTGTTCCTATTGTAATTAAAATCATTCCCAATCCAATCTTCTTAAAATAATTTGGAAATAATGCTACGATGCTTGTTGCTGCTTTTGATTGTTTCATGGTAAAGTAAATTAGATTTTTTGTAAACTTTGTTTTTCCTTATGACAAACTTACTTTACATTTTAATCATTTCCAAATGATAGAAGAACAATTTTTAAAATCTACTGTTTCTTTTGTTGTGTAACGAGGTAAACCCCTATAAAGATCAGCGATGCCGAAATGATTTTCACCCAACTCAAGGAATCTTTCCCCAATCCGATGGCAAAAATAGTGGCAAACAAAGGTTGCAGGTAGATAAAAACTGCTACGGTTGTCGGTTTTAATTCCTTCATCGAAAGCAGGTTCAGCAAATACGTCAGGAATGTCGAAAAGACCACTACGAAACCAATCTTCCAGCCGATGGCTTCGGGAAGGTTTGCAACATCAACAGCCTGCAATTCATTGTATCCGAATGGCAAGACCATTATAAATCCAAACAAATAAATCCATTTCACGAAAGTGAACGCACTGTATTTGTCCATCAATTTCTTGACTATAATCAGGTAGAAACCATAAGAAACTGCATTGGCAAATACCAGAAAATTCCCCAGACTTGCATTGGTAGCATTGCCAATGGATTTTCCGTAAAGAATCAAAAAGGCAGTTCCGATCAAACCCAGAACAATACCGAAAACTTTACGCTTTAGCATCCTCTCTTTCATAATTATTGAAGAAAGAATCAGTACAATAATCGGTGTGGTAACCATAATCACCGCTCCGGAAATGGGCGATGTATAGCTCAATCCCTTGAAGAACGTCAGCATATTGAACGCTACTCCAAAAAAAGCGGCGGCGATGATTAGAGGGAAATCACCCAGAATTATTTTTTCTTTTGGCATAAAAAGCCAAACAAGCCAAAATAAAAGAACGGAACCACCCACACGCAAGACGATGAATCCGTAGGCATCGATGTAGTGTGGCATAACGTCTTTTGCAATGGTAAAGGTCACGCCATAAATCAGTGAAACAATGGTCGCGGCAACGAGGGCGAGGTTTCTTTTGGACATTATTTCAAAACTTGCGTAACCGCGTGGATGTTTTGCTGGCTATTGCCGATGTATATCTTACCATCAATAATAAAAACTGGACGGCTCAAAAAGGTATAATGTTCCAGAAGATATTTCTTGAAATCGGTTTCCTGCAGGTTTTTGTCTTTCAACCCTAAAGACTTATAAAGCTGTGCCTTTTTACTGAAAAGCGCTTCGTAGCTTCCGGCAAGTTGATACATTTCATCCAATTCTTCTTCGGTAATTGGATTCTGACGGATGTCGTGAAACGCCAACTTATCAGTATTGGGAAGTGATTTTATGATTTTTCGGCAGGTGTCGCACGAAGCGAGGAAATATATTTTGTTCATTGGACTTTCATTTTTAATGGTGCAAAGAAAATTCTTTTACAATTGAAAATCGTATTTTTATCGAAAAATAAAAACAATGCAATACGCTTTTGAAGTTACCCAAACCAGTAGAAAACAATTGGCTTATTTTCTAGAAAACTACACCCTCGAACAACTCAACAAAGTACCGGAAGGATTCAGTAACAACCTTATCTGGAACATCGGACATATCATTGTAGTACAACAGTTATTGGTGTATAAATTATCCGGATTGTCAACGATGCTTTCGGAGGAAATGATTTTTAAATACCAAAAAGGAAGTCGTCCCGAAGGTTTTGTAGATCAAAAAGAAGTGGATGAATTACACCATTTGCTTACCGCAACCATCGATAAAACCATAGCCGATTTTGAATCAGATAGTTTCAAATCCTATCATTTTTTCAAGAATAATCTAGGATTTACAATTGGCACAGCCGAAGAAGCCGTGAAGTTCAACAACTACCACGAAGCGATCCACTTGGGAATGATGATGAGTATTCGGAAATTTATTTAAGCAATAAATACGGTTTTAATTCTTCATACGAAAGCAATAATTCCTTTGGACCATCAACGTACGAAGCTACTTCATAAGTATTGTAATACAGCAACAAGCCATTTTCTTGAAAGAAATAACTCATCGGCAATTCAAATCGGTCGCTTTCAAACATCAGTCCCGTTGCATTGATGTTTTGTTCGGTTGGAATTTTATATTTCGCTCTGAATTTGGTTTCGGCGAAAGCCTTAAATTTATTCAAATCCCTAAAAAGATATTCGTTCGGAATGTTTTTTCCTGTTTTTGGATCAAAGATTAGCGAACGAATGCCACTATAACCGTGAGCGCCGCCCGTAAACATATAATTCTCCATTCGGATGTTAAGGATGCTATCGGTGTGATACGTAACTTTCGCATCAATCTTGGCTTCCCATCCAAAAATTTCCTTTGGGTTTTTGGTCTTCATTTCATCATACGAACCAATGAAAGAATCCAAAAGACCTTGATAATCCTTTGAAGTATATGGTTTTTCTCCAAAATAAATAATTTCTTTTACCACAGCAAATACTTTCTTATTGATGCTGTCGGCTACAATCGGCACATTCTCAGCCACAGGAACCGTCACGGTCACTTCGGGACAATTTTCTTTACAAGGCAAGGTCGATTTCTTTTCGAAACGTTCTTCCTTAAAGGTCAGTTCGTTTTTGCAACTTGTAAATAATAAGGCGAGGATAGCGAGTGTAAAAAACTTTTTCATAGTGGCAAATGTTAAATAATAACAAAGGTATCGTATTCGAAATTGGCTTACACAAAATTAAACGGTAAATTTGTTGGATTATTTACAAAATTGATTAAAAACGATATGAAATTACCACAAGTAATTCATTCGATAAATAAATTCAGAATATGAAATTTAATACAAAAGTGATACACGGTGGTCAGCACCATGACCCAAGTACAGGAGCCGTAATGCCTCCGGTTTATCAAACTTCAACATTCGTACAAACAAGTCCAGGAAAACCTTTGAACGAGGAGTATGAATACAGCCGTGCGGCAAATCCAACACGTTCTGCTTTGGAAAATGCATTGGCAAGTATCGAAAACGGAACACGTGGTTTGGCTTTTTCATCTGGATTGGCGGCTACGGATTGCGTTTTACGTTCGTTTAAGGCAGGCGACGAAATCATTGCAATGGATGATTTATATGGTGGAACCTACAGAATGTTCACCCGTATATATGGAAACTCAGGCATCAAGTTTCACTTTGTGGACATGAATGATTTGGAGAAATTCCAATCCCTGATCAACGAAAATACCAAACTGGTTTGGGTAGAAACACCAACCAACCCGTTGATGAAATTGGCCGATATCGAAGCCATTGCCAAAATCACTAAGAAACACAACCTGCTTTTTGCGGTTGACAATACGTTTGCAACACCTTACCTTCAAAAACCTTTGGATTTAGGAGCTGATATCGTGATGCACTCGGCTACAAAATATTTAGGAGGCCACTCAGATGTTATCGCCGGAGCTTTGATTGTGAAGGATGAAAAACTAGGCGAGCAATTGCATTTCCAGCAATTTGCAACAGGAGCAACCTTAGGGCCAATGGACAGTTTCTTGGTTTTGAGAGGAATCAAAACACTTCACTTGAGAGTGCAAAGACATTGCGAAAACGGAGAAAAAGTAGCGGCATTCTTGGAAAACCATCCAAAAATCAAGACCGTTTTTTATCCAGGTTTGAAAAGCCATCCTTTTCACGAATTGGCTAAGAAACAGATGAAAGCTTTTGGCGGAATGGTTTCCTTCACATTTGCTTCGGGCAAAAAAGAAGATGCCGTTTCGTTCTTGGAAAAATTAGGCGTTTTCACGCTTGCAGAATCATTGGGTGGTGTAGAATCATTGGCGAATCATCCGGCTTTGATGACACATGCTTCTATTCCAGAGGATAAAAGAAAAGAAATCGGGATTTCTGACGACTTGGTTCGTTTGAGTGTTGGCGTTGAAGACATCGACGATTTGCTTGCCGACTTGCAACAGGCGTTAATCTAAAAAACACTTCCATCATATAAAAAGGAGCACAGGATTCATAACCCTGCGCTCCTTTTGTTTTTTTAATTATTTTTGCGGAGGCATTAATCACATCTTAAACCTTACCGTTTTGAAAAATTTCATTCTTTTTATACTATTATCCGTTCTGTTTTCTTCAAATGGAATGGCACAATCCGAAAACAAGGAAATCATCATTGGCTGTTGGGAAGTGCGCCAAGTTATCTTTACAAAAAAATTCAAAGGCCCTGAAGACGCTGCAATGGAAGCCATGGGCGCTACCGTTTGTTTCGACAAGCAAGGCAAATTTTTAAACAAAAATGGCGAAACCACAATAAAAGGGAGCTATAGCCTTTCTGAAAACGGAAGAACGATTTATCAAAATTCAGATGATGAATCGGCTTCTGAAATCGGTGTGAAAAACGAAGATGTCCCAGGAGAAATTATCATGCTGAGCCAAACCGAACTGCAAGTGGAGGCCGAAGGACTGATACTTTACTTCCGCAGAAGCGAGCAATAGTTCTTAATCGAGCGAAGCACTTACTTCTATACCAAAACCTAATATATTCGGAAGATATTCGCCCTGAAATTGGTGGCTCACACTCACTTTGTATTTACCTACAGGAAGTGATTCGCTTTCAAAAACGGTATCATACAAGTCGCAGATATCGCCTGCACAATCACCTTTGTCTTTTCCATTTTCATCAATAATTTGAAGGTCTATTTTTTTGGTAGTAATGGTCTTGTCTGGATTTAGAATAGTTATCGTCAACGGAACTGTTGGAAATTGATAACCGTAGATGTGCGCAAAATGCAGGTACATATTGTATTGGGTGGCCCCTTGCACAATTTCAAATTCATACGTCCTAACGTCGGTTTTTTGCCAGCGGTTTTCTTTAAAATTCTTTTCAAATTTCCTGTACACTTGGTTTTGCTCACACGAAGAAAGCACTACAAGCATTAAAACCGCCATTACTCTGATTATTTTCATATTGATGATTGGTCTTAGGGATTAGTTGGTCTAAGACAATTTATAAACGATGTGCCCTATATAATATTTCATTTGAATGTAAAAATTACACTTAGTGTAATCTCACTGTAAAAAAATGTATTTTTACGTTCCTTTAATGCTACTAGAAAATCTACAATATGATGCGAATCCTCCACATCGACGGCAATCATCCGCTACTGAAAAACCAACTCGAAGAAGCGGGTCATCTCAACGAAGACGATTTTACCTCAACCAAGGAAGAAGTGGAAGCCAAAATCCACAACTACGACGGAATTGTCATCCGAAGCCGATTTAAGATCGACAGGCAATTTTTAGACAAGGCAACTAACTTAAAGTTCATTGCACGCGTTGGCGCAGGATTGGAAAGCATCGATTGTGATTATGCCACTGCAAAAGGCGTGCATCTTATTGCCGCTCCAGAAGGCAACCGGAATGCCGTAGCCGAACACGCTCTCGGAATGCTTCTGTCCCTTTTCAACAACCTCAACAAGGCCAATGCCGAAGTAAAATCGGGGAAATGGTCGCGCGAAAGCAACCGTGGTCATGAATTGGATGGAAAAACAGTGGGCATCATCGGGTATGGAAATATGGGAAAGGCTTTCGCCAAAAAACTGCGCGGTTTTGAAGTGGAGGTTTTATGCTACGACATCAAGGAAAATGTAGGCGACGAGAATGCGCGTCAGGTTTCGTTGCAGGAATTGCAACAACATGCCGATGTGCTCAGCCTTCATATTCCGTGGACACCCGAAACCGATAGAATGATCAACACCCCTTTTATCGAATCGTTTGCAAAGGCCTTCTGGCTCATCAATACCGCAAGGGGAAAAAGCGTCGTGACCGACGATCTGGTTTCGGCACTAACGCTCGGCAAGATTCTCGGCGCCGGACTCGACGTACTGGAATACGAAAAATTATCCTTCGAGCATCTGTTTACCGATGGCGAAATGCCGTCGGCTTTTCAATACCTTATCGAGGCCGATAATGTAATCCTGAGTCCGCATATTGCGGGATGGACGTTTGAAAGCCATGCAAAATTGGCGCAGGTAATTGTCGATAAGATTTTGGAAATCAAAAAATAGCAACCACTTCCCTTTCAACTTAAAAGAAAATACATGACCATCGATCAGATTCTTGACCGCATCTATCTTTTGCCCGAAACCTCAAAGGCAAAACTCATCGGTTGCATTACAGAAGTGCGTCATCCGAAAGGGCATATTCTTCTAAAAGCTGAAAAAACCGAGAGCAACCTCTACTTTATCAAGAAAGGGATTGCACGTGCGTGTGCCTACAGGCCCGAAAACGAAATTACGTTCTGGTTTGGCAAGGAAGGCGACGCCGTACTCTCAATGAAGAGCTATGTAGAGAATCAGAAAGGTTATGAGGACATCGAGCTTTTGGAAGATTGCGAGCTGTATGAGCTCAACATCAAGCGCCTGCAGCAACTTTTTGAGGAAGACCTCCCTATAGCCAACTGGGGCAGGAAGTTTGCCGAAAAGGAACTCATCAAGACGGAAGAACGCCTTATTTCCCGACAGTTCAAAACCGCTACCGAGCGCTATACCGAACTGCTGCAGGAAAACCCCGACCTCATCCAGCGGGTACAGCTGGGACATATTGCTTCGTATCTGGGCATTACACAGGTGAGCCTGAGCCGTATACGGGCCGAAATAAAATAATCGTTTTTTATCATTTGTTAAATCCCGTGTTGAAGTTAATGTGCAACTTTGCCAAAAACTTGAAGAACATGAGCTGGATTATCTTAGTCATTGCAGGATTATTTGAAGTAGCTTTTGCTACTTGCCTTGGAAAAGCCAAGGAAACTACAGGAACCGAAATGTATATGTGGTACGGAGGCTTCCTGATTACCCTAACCATCAGCATGGGGCTTTTGATGAAAGCCACCCAAACACTGCCCATCGGGACGGCCTATGCGGTTTGGACAGGTATTGGCGCCGTAGGAACCGTATTGGTAGGCATCTTTGTCTTTAAAGACCCGGCCAACTTCTGGAGGTTGTTCTTTATCACTACCCTTATCGGATCGATCATTGGTTTGAAGGCGGTTTCGCATTAAGCCCTATCGTTTATCGCAACCGGAATACCAAATCCGTTTGTTTGCAATACAAAAGCCCCTATTGGTAGGGGCTTTTGCTTTTAATATGCTGTTGTGATGTAAGTATTATTTGTGGTTGTCGGAGCGATTTCAAAAGTTGTCGGAGGGTTTTCAAAGATTGTCGAGGGTTTTCAAAGGTTGTCGGAGCAATTTCAAAAGTTGTCGGAGCGTTTTCAAAGGTTGTCGGAACGTTTTCAAAGGTTGTCGGAGAGTTTTCAAAGGTTGTCGGAGGTTTTCAAAGATTGTCGGAGCGATTTCAAAAGTGGTCTGGGGAAGTTCTGAAATGGCGGGAGGAGTGTGTTGTACTTTTCATCATCTTGTCATCCCGACGAAGGAGGGATCTCCGTTTCTGCATCTATAGTTATTGCATTTCTCGATTGTATTAGTTTGTGGAGTTTCTTGTGGAGGTTCCTCCTTCGTCGGAATGACAAGTTTGGGGAATCGGGTTGCTTTTTAACCACCCCATCCTTCGGCCACCTCCCGCTAAAAGGCGGGACAGGCTCTCCAAAGGAGGGGAATTTGAGCTGCTTGTGTTTTGGTTTTGGGAAATTATTTTTGGATTTTGTGGAAAACCGTAGTTTTTGTTGGGAGATTTTGGTTATTATTGTGGGAATTTTACAGCTTAAATCTTAGCTTTGATTAAATAGGGATGTAAGGTGGCTAAAATTAATTAAACAACTCTAATAAATATGGACGCAGGTAAACGAACAATTAACGACATTTTTAATGGAAATAGAATTTTAGAAATTCCATTTTTTCAAAGATCTTATGTTTGGGGAGATGATCAATGGGAAAGACTTTTAGAGGATATGGAAAATGTAAGTCTCTCTAACAAACCATATTTTTTAGGTTCAGTTATTTTAAAACAACAACCTACAAATACAGCAAATCAAGTTGGCGATATCCGTACTTTAATTGATGGACAACAACGTTTGACAACATTAAATATTTTCTTCAAAGTTTTGTGCTTAAAGACAAATCAAAATTCAACTTTTGAGAGAATTTTTAAACTTATCAGTAATGATATTGCTTTAAAGCATAATCATAATGACATTGAAGCGTTTGAAATTATTTTGAACTTAACAGATGAGAAAGATTTAGTTGGAGAAGACAACATAACTAAAGCATATACTTATTTTAAAAAGAATGTTGACCCGACAAAACTCAATTTTCAAAACATTCTTTCTAAAATTTTATTTGTTGGAATCGACCTTGACGAAAATGAAGACGAACAGCAAATTTTTGACACCATAAATTCATTAGGTGTAAAATTGACAACTGCGGAATTGTTGAAAAACTACTTTTTTAATAGAACAGAAATTAATTCATACAACGTTTATTGGAAAAACGTTTTTGAAAAAGATGATGACACAAAAAATTATTGGGACAGAGAAATTACAACAGGTCGTTTAAAAAGAACATTTATTGATTTGTTTTTCTACTCATATTTACAAATCAAAATTCAAGAAAACACTTTTTCTGTAAAAACAGACGACAAAATTGAGTTTTCAAAAGTTGAACAACTTTTTGAATCTTATAAAAAGTTCATAAAGGAATATTTAAACAACGACAAAAACGCAATTCTTGCAGAACTCAAAGAATACGCTTTAATATTCCAAGAAAATTTTGATTTTGACATCATCGAAAACGAATTAACCGACCAACACGGAGTTGAAAGGATTAACGCAATTATTTTCGGTCTTGAAACATCAACGCTAATTCCGTATGTTCTTTATGTTCTTAAAAATGTTCCAGACGTTCATACTAAAAACGAACTATTTGAGTTTTTAGAAAGCTACATAATGCGTAGAATGGTTGTTCACGCAAACACAAAAAATTACAACCAATTGTTTACCGACAGATTAATTTCACATCAAATTTTATCTAAACAAGAATTTACAGACTTTTTAGAAACTCAATCTGACAAAATCAACTTTCTGCCAACAGATGATGAATTAGAAAATGGTTTTCATTCAGAAATTTTAATAAACAAACAATCGGCAGGAATTTTATATTTGATTGAATCAAAAATTAGAAACAGAAGTTTACAATCAACACAAGTATTAGGAATAAACAAATACAGTTTGGAACATCTAATGCCGAAAAAATGGGAAAATCATTGGGGGAAATTATCAAATCAAGAAGACAGAATTAAGCGAAACAGAAAACTCTTGACACTTGGAAATTTAACAATTATTACTCAATCATTGAACGCAACAATTAGAGATTCAAGTTGGGCAACAAAGAAAAAAGGTAAAGCTGATAAAAAAGGTTTACTGCAATATTCTGGGGGACTTGAAACAATTTCTAAATATTTGCAACTCCAAGAATGGAACGAGGAGACAATAGAAGAAAGGGCAAACGATTTATATGAACAAGCAAAAAAAGTATGGAAAATATAGTAATCACTAATAATTTAGCAAATAAACTTTAGTTCAATATTCAAATGACAATAGCAAACTTAGATAATGTAATACAAATTTGTAACGAGGGTTTATTACAATTCAATAATGGATTTGTGAGGTCGTTTCTATATAAAAAGAAATGGTATCCTTTAAGAGCAATTATAAATAAAGTCAAAGAAGAAATAAATGAAAATGAAGTGACAACTGATCGTGCCTTGGTAGAATTAGCATACTTACTTCCTTACATAAATATTCAAGACAAGGAGTTTAACAATAATTTTCCGCTTGACATTAACGAAGACGAACGTTTTCAAGAAATAACATTTTTAGCTGACTTAATATCGAATCTTTCATCTTAATAGAATCTTTTATCGGCGAGAATCCCTTCGCGTGGACACAATCAAAGAACAAAACTGCAAGTCTAAAAACCTTGCAGTTTTTTTATTTCAAAACACTACCCAAGCTTTCTATTTAAAACACTTAAACATTAGAAGGTATTTTAGATTATCCTTTTGCAACTTTAAATTAAGCGTTGGCAACTTTAGATTATCCTTTGGCAACTTATGATTATCCCTTGGCAACTTTTGATTACTCTTTGGCAACTTTTGATTACCCTTTGGCAACTTTTGATTGTCCTTTGGCAACTTTTGATTGTCCTTTGGCAACTTTTGATTAAGCATTGGCAACTTTTGATTATCCTTTGGCAACTTTTGATTAAGCGTTGGCAACCTTAGATTATCCCTTGGCAACTTTTGATTACACGTTGGCAACTTTTGATTACACGTTGGCAACTTTCGATTACCCTTTGGCAACTTTTGATTAAGCGTTGGCAACTTTAAAAAACCACAAAAAAAACCGACACTTTTCAGTGCCGGTTATATAACCTGATGTAGCCTTTACATCTTTTACCTATCCTTAAACCTAAGCTTTACCAGCTTTTTATAAAATGGCAAACCCGCTTCAAAAGATTTCAAATATTTTTTCACCGTACGCATCTGTTCAATAGTATTATCCGCACCGTCATACAAAATTTCATCACGCTCTTTTCTGCCCAAGAACAATTTTACCGAAAGTCCCGAAACTTTACTGTTTGCTTTCATGATATCATTGTAATACGCATTTAAAGCAGCGGGTTGAACATCCGTTTCATTAGGTTTAAACTTCGACACTGCCTCAGCATATTTTATCATCTTATCAAAAGTATCCGCCTTGCTGTCAAAACTCACTTGCGCCACAGAAATAGTTTCCGTTTCCTCCTCCTCTGGTTTGTCCTTCTTGATTTTTCCAATACGCTGCCCTCTAAGCTTCTTGACAAGTGACATCATCTCGTCGTCAAATTCTTTACCCAGATTAAACGCCAAAAAAGCGTTGAGCAGGCGTGTTGCCTTCTTGTTCATCATTGCATAAAGCACTGCACGCTCTGAAATGGCCACCTTAAATTCAGGACCAATTTCCTTAAACTTCGTATAATTTAGCTGTAGTCTATTGTTAGTATCAAGCAATTTCACTAACGTAATACTTTCATTGCCGGGATTAAAGAGGTCATCCATCCCTTTTAATAAATCAATTCCTAGTCCGTAATTAACCACATTCTTTGCATGGCCTACTTCTGATTTTGAACCCATTTTTCCTTCTTCTTTTTTAAATAATTAAACTTTTCTCTTTCTCTATATTATTCTCAGAAGGGGGTATCACCGAGATGGGCTCGGCATCTGTACCACGTTGGGCATGGTAATATGTAGTAAAGCTAAGAAAAAAAGTAATATATTTTTAAGCATTTTTCATTTTTATTGCGGATTTGATGGAATGTTGTGTGTTTGAAAATTTAAATCTCTGGCTTTGCTATTTTTTATTATTTTTATGGCGCATTAATCAAAAACACAAAAAACATGGAAGAGAATAACAATTCAAGACAAGAAAGCTGGAACCAACCGACGTATGATCAGCGTCCGGAATACATGCAGGACAACAAGAAAGTCCTGGCCGGACTGATGGCATTGTTTTTTGGATATCTGGGTATCCATAAATTTGTTTTGGGCTACACGAATGAAGGAGTTATTCTTCTGGTTTTATCGCTTATTGGCTTTGCCTTGTCGTGTGTGCTTGTTGGGATCTTTATCCTGATCCCTATTAGTATTCTTACTTTTATAGAGGGCATCATTTACCTGACCAAAAGCGACCGCGATTTTTATGAAATGTATCAGAAAAATAAGAAGCCTTGGTTTTAATTTTTAATTTTAGATTTGAGACTTTAGATTTCAGATGATTGGGTCAATTTAAAGACTAGATATAGAGGAGCTTCGGCTCCTTTTTTTGTGCTGGCTTTTGCTTGGTGTTTGTTGGTTATTCTTTATAATAGATTTTTTGGTGTGCGTTTTCTATTTCCTTTTCGATGCTTCGGATGATGGAAAAGAGTTTTGTCTTGACATCATTGCTCCAAAACCTCAGAACGACCCAGCCTCTGGATGTAAGATAGTCGTTGACTTCGTGATCTCGGGAAATGTTGCGGTTGATTTTCTTTTCCCAGAATGCAGCGTTATTGACGGGGCGTTTTCTCGTTTCCCAATCCTTGCCGTGAAAGAATTCCGAATCGACAAAGATGGCAATCTTGTATTTCTTAAAAACCAAATCGGGTGTGCCAAAAACAGTCTTGCAATGTTTTCGGTAGCGGTGGCCTCTGCGCCATAGGGCTTTTGCAAGGCGCACTTCGGCCTTGGTATTTTTGCTTTTGATGCGCGCCATAATCTGGCTCCGCTTCTCGGGGGTAAAGACGTCCATTGTTTCGCATTTGGGGTTGCGGGGGTATGGTAAAGATATAGGATTTTATCATTTAGAGATTACATCAAAATATAATATTGTTATACTATACGTTGATAGTTAGGTGTTTTCAATAACGATATCCAACTCTCAATCTTATAATTTTTCCCAAAAATACCATAAGAAAAACACTTGCTGCAACTCTAATTTTGAAATAAAAATTATAAAAAAGAATTGCTATGAAAAATTTTAAACTCTCTATGCTGGCCCTTATCGGATGTTTGGGTATTGCATCCTGCTCTTCGGACGACGAAGGCGCAAACACGGGCGAAGTAAGCTCGGATCTTGTCGGTACATTTGAATTGACTGCAATGAATGTTCCTTTTGAACAAGATTATGACAACGACGGCGACAGCAATACCAACCTGGTTTTGGAAGGAAGCTGCTACAACGATTCTTGGATCAGTTTCCACAGTGACGGTACGTATAACGAAGGCTACAGCTCAAGCATTTTGGGTGCGGGTGGTTTGAATCTGGATTGTAATGTAGAAACTTCATCGGGTACGTATACCAGAAACGGAAATACGGTTACCACAACAAGAACTTCAGGCGGCGCATCTGTAAATACTGAATTTACATATGATGCTACAAGCAAAACCCTGACTAGAACAGACAGCAACGGATCATACGTTGGTTGGAACACTGTGACTTCACTTTGGGCAAACCTAACAGGAACGCTTCAGCTGACTTTTACAAAATATACAGACAATGACAACGACAATGGTGCAAACGACAACGATGATGACAACATCAATGTAAATGCTGCTTTGTTGGGCGAGTTCAACCTGACTTCTTACATAGTAGCTATGGCGCAGGATCTTGACAACGACGGCGACAGCTCATTGGATTTGATGAGCGAAACCAACTGTTATGTAAACAGTGATATCACTTTTAAAAGCGACGGAACCTATGAAGAGCATTCTTCTACAAGCGCTTTAGGAGCCTTAGGATTGTCATTGGATTGCGATTCTGAAACAACAACTGGAACTTGGACCAGAAATGGAGAAACTGTTACCACTACCCGAACTTCTGGCGGTGTGAATGTTACAACTGAATATATGTTTGATGCCGAAACACACAAACTATCCCGTACCGAAGAAAACGGACAATACCCTAGTTTTAATATTGTAGGCTCATTGTTTACAATGCTTACGGGAAATATTGATCTTACCTATACCAAAGAAACCTCTTCAAACTAACACAGGTACGACTTTGTTTTTGATGAAAAAAGCCTGCTGGAAATATTTTCAGCAGGCTTTTTGGTTGTGTTGAAGGACAAAGGTATTTTTACATCTCTTGGTCTTTTCCTTTTTCGAAGAAATTGACATAGAAAAAGTCGTTCGGGTCGATACCAAGATCTACAAAACTGTTTTGGAGCACGTTAATCTTTTCCTCGGTGATGCTTTCGGACAATTTCAAGAACTCAATAAAATGAGGCAGGTGTTCGAATTTAAAACTCAAACTCGTATTCAGCGAATAGGGCGTGATTTTAAAATCATACGGTTTTCCTGTTCCGGGCGTCGTATCGGGCAACTGATGGAAGCCTTCCTTTACCAATGCGTTAAATATGGGATTGAAGTCGTGCATAATTTAATAATTATTTATTGCTACTGCTTATTGGTTCACTTTTATAAAAATACTTTAACCTTTACTGCCACCTCTTATACTATCCTTTTAAAAGCTTACAGTATTTCACAGTTAGTAAGATATCAATCTATTATTATAAAATTACCATGTGAAACTAAATTTTGGCAATAATCATTAATATTCTGTTTTTTAATTATTTAACTTTGAATTACAAAAACAAATTAGATGGATAGCACCGGAGACATGCTGATGGATACTACTGATGAAAGCAGAACGCATGAAAATGAACTAGATAATGATAAGAGTCAGCGTTTATTTTCAAATCCTACAGAAGAAAAACCCACCCAAAAAATCTTAACCGTTGAAGACAGCGAAGACCGCTATCACAAGATGATTGACGAGGTGCAAGACTATGCCATCCTTTTGATGGACAAGGACGGCTACATCCAAAACTGGAACAAGGGCGCTCAAAATATAAAAGGCTATCGTGAAGAAGAAATCATAGGCAAGAACTTCCGTGTTTTTTACCTAAAGGAAGATCAGGAATCAAAATTGCCCGAAAAACTTATCGAACAGGCTACACGTACAGGAAAAGCAAATCACGAAGGCTGGCGCGTGCGTAAAGACGGTACTACTTTTTGGGGTAATATCGTGATTACGGCACTGCATGATAAAGAACACAACATTATTGGCTTTTCAAAAGTTACGCGCGACCTGACCGAGCGTAAAATAGCCGACGATCAATTGCGTTACTATGCCCAAAGTATCGAATCGCAAAACCAGCAATTGGAACAATTTGCCTACATCGCTTCTCATGACCTACAGGAACCACTCAGAAAAATACGTGTATTTGCAAGTATTCTTGAGGACAACATTGACAATATAACAGTCGTTAAAAACAATATCGACAAAATCAATATTGCCGCGACACGAATGTCGGCACTGATCACAGACATCTTGAAATATTCGCAACTTTCGCAACTCGACATGCATTTTCAAGAAACAGACCTCAACGAAACATTAAACAGCGTAAAAAATGATTTCGACCTGATCATGGAACAGAAAGGAGTTGTGATTGAAAATTCAGCCCTGCCTGTTATAAAAGGAATTCCAATGCAATTGCACCAGCTTTTTGCCAACCTTATCAGCAACGCCATTAAGTTCAGCACGGTAGAACCATCGATCAAGATTGATTATGAAATCATCGATGGTGATGCTATCCATCAATATCCCGATTTGCCATTGAAGAACAGCTATCATAAAATCAGTTTTAAGGACAACGGAATTGGTTTTGAGCAGCAATTTGCAGATCAGGCGTTTAAATTGTTCCACAGGCTACACGAAAAAACTTCGGGAACTGGTATCGGGCTTGCCTTATGCAAGAAAGTAGTCGAGAATCACAACGGATACATCAGCGTGTACAGCAAACCCGGAGAAGGCACTAACTTTACGATATTTTTTCCTGTTTAAATTTCTTTTTTAATGGAGAACCACAAAGCGCCCATTATTGACGAGAACTTGCTTTTGCAATTTGGAGCTCGGACTAAAAGCTATTCCAAGGGAACCATTATATTTAATGAAGGTGATGTTGCTAAATATTATTGGCAGGTTCAGAGTGGCGAAGTCAAGATGAACAACTTTAACGATGAGGGAAAAGAATTTATCCAAGGCATTTTTATCAATGGCGAAAGTTTTGGAGAACCACCGTTACTGCTTTCAAAAAATTATCCTGCCAATGCTGTCGCCTTAACAGATGTTGTATTGTTGCAACTCTCCCAATCAGTATTTGTGGAACTGCTTCACGAACATCCCGAAACAGCCATTGCCATCAGCACCCGGCTTGCGAACCGATTGTACTATAAATCGGTTATGGCATCTGAGATTTCTTCCCAGGATCCGGAACATCGGCTTTTAAAACTCATCGACTATTTGAAATTGCATGTGGAAGAAATCCCTGAAGACGAAAAATATTGCGTTACCCTGACCCGACAACAACTGGCTGATTTGACAGGTTTACGTGTCGAAACCGTTATCCGCTCCATAAAATCCTTAGAGAAAAAAGGAGCCTTGATTATTGACCACAGAAAAATTTTCAGATAATTTCCCTTTTATGATTTAAGTCATAAACTGCCTCATGCCTCGGTTGTAATTTTACATAGAATTTAAAATCAAATAGTCATGAGCACATATAATAATGTTTTTGGAGCGTTTCAAAGAGGGTTTATCGGATATTGCACCTTGGGTGTTTTGGTACAAAGCTGTATGGGATCTATCGCCGCAATGGCCATCCTGCAAAACGGAACAAGCGTGCCAAACATGGTGCAGCTTTTTCTTGTAGTAGCATCTTGTATGGCCTTTAACGGAGCAGTATTAGCACAACAAAAGCCTAAAGTTGTCTTTAATATATTGATCTGGAGCATAGTATTGAGCACTGTCCTTTCAGTGATAAATTTTTTATAAATGAAGGAAATCGAAAACAGGGAAGATGTTTCACTAATCGTCAGGAGTTTTTATGCCCAAGTAAGGACTGATGAAACATTGGCACACATCTTCAACAACATCATCACCGACTGGGAAGCGCATTTGGAAAAGCTCACCGACTTCTGGACGATGCAATTGTTTGGCGGAAAAATCTATAACGGAAATCCAATCAAGGTGCATCAGGAAGTAGACGACCAATCAAATCATGAAGTTACGGCTTATCATTTTGGCACCTGGCTCAACCTATGGTTTGAAACTATTGATGCCAATTTTACAGGAGAAAACGCCGACACACTAAAGCGTAGGGCTAGAAAAATGCAAACCGTCTTGATGGTTTCGATGTATGAAAACAGAAACTAAGTTGTGATCCCGCCAAGAATCGAACTTGGATCTAAAGTTTAGGAAACTTCTATTCTATCCGTTGAACTACGGGACCAAAAAGTCTAACATTGCTGTCAGACTTTTTTATTTGATTGTAAAAATCGAATACAATTTAGTTAAAAATAAAAAGACTTTGAAACGATTTTTGAGAAAACTATTTCCTGTTGAAATAAAATTTATTGTACATTTAAAAAAATATACGCCAACTATGAAACTCAAAGAAGACCTCAACAATTACAGTTTAACTTCCCGAAAATCGTTTGTAGGTATTCCGGTCGATGAGGCTATCATAGGGCAATCTTTTGAATTTGCTTATGAAATGGCCTATGGAGAAGGTTTTCATAGAAATTGCAGGTCGGGCGGGCAATCGTCCAGAAGCAAATCCGAAATCTTCCAGAATACTTTTCAAGGAAAAATGGCGGAAGGGATTTTATATGAAAATTTAAAAAAGCAGGGCATCGAAACTGAAATGCCCGATTTCAGCATTCATGGAAAAGGAATCTGGGATGATGCGGATTTGAAAGCAAACGGAAAAACCATCTGTATCAAATCGGCCGCTTTCTTTTCAAATCTGTTGCTTTTGGAAACAAAGGATTGGGACAGTGAAGGACATTATATTCCCAACATCACCCACCAAGATGCCTCCCATTCTTATGATTATTTTGTATTGGTTCGCATAAAACCCGACATCAAACTGGTACTGAAAGACGGTGTCGATGATAAAGGTGTATTACTGCAGAAAATAAAGGCAGAAACGTGGCTCTATGACGTTCCGGGTTGTTGCAGCATCAAAACCATACAGCACATTATTGCTAATGAGTGCGTACTGCCACAAAACGCCATGCTGAATGGCAAGACCAAGATGGATGCTTCCAATTATTACATCCAAGCAGGATTGTTATTTCCGATAGAATTATTATACGAAGCACTTCACAAAATCTAAGCAGTGTGTTGCGCTTGATTTTTATCTTTTCTGGAACCAACTTGATTCAATACTTCGAATATCTTCGTTGCCAACCTTTCAATAACCGGAACGCTTACGGAATTTCCGGATTGCTTATAAAGATGAGAATTGGCAATTCCGGGAAGCTTGAAACTCTCTGGAAATCCTTGAAAGCGGAAACATTCTCTTGGGGTTAGTTTTCTGAATCCGAAATTCGTTTTAATCAAAGGGACATTGTGTCCGCCAGAACCCATATTTGCTGTGAGCGTAGGGCAAACATTGGATTTGTTTTCCCTCACATACTGGCGCCTGAATTGATAGACGGTGTCGTCACGCTTCATTTCACTTTCCAGCATCGGAAACATATATTTGTCTTCCCTGTAATAGAATTTTTCATCTACTTCCTCATGGACGAGCACATCTTTTATGGTTTTGGTCAGTGCTTCCTTCTCTGGAAATTCAAATTTAAAACCTTCCTCCCGAAGAAATTCTTCATCAAAGGCAATCATAAAAATCCGTTCCCTGTTGTGGGGTATGTTGCCGAAATCTTTAGTATTGAGCACTTGCTCATCGAATGTATAACCGCGTTTGCGGATTTCGTTTCGGATGACTTTAAAGGTATTGCCGTTGTCGTGGCCCACAAGGTTCTTCACATTTTCCAGAAATATCACCTTTGGTCTCATGGCATCTACAAAGTCCAGTATCTTGAAAAAATGATTACCTCTGGTATCTTCGAAGCCTTTCCTATATCCAGCCACAGAAAAAGGCTGACACGGGAAACCTCCCGCCAAAACATCTACCTTCGGCAACGTAGTAGCATCGATTTGCATTACATCGCCCTCAATTAACGGATGCTTGAAGTTTTCTCTATAGGTTATACAGGCATTCTTGTCAAACTCATTGGCCCACTCCATCTTGAATCCTGCATTTTTGAATCCTAGACATATTCCGCCCACCCCTGCATAAAGACTGCCAACCGTATATTTATCCTTCATCTGTCTGTATTTTTATAGATGGCTAAAATAAGGTATTTGTATAAATTATCGAAAGGAACCTCCCTGTTAAAAAATTGATTCCTTAGAAAATGGCATAAAACAAAAAATCCTGACCATTTCTGATCAGGATTTTGCTCCCCCTCTTGGGCTCGAACCAAGGACCCTCTGATTAACAGGGACACTCTGAACGAAAAGAACATTTTAAAACGCTGATTATTAAGCTACAAAAAATCTAATGAACGTTTTTTTTAATATATTTTATTTATGGTATTCGCTTTTTTATTCACGGTTGATTAGTTGGTTTTAATCCAAGTTCTCGTAACCTTAATAGGTCCATCCATTTCATTTGTTGTCATTACTTCTCCTGAAAAGGATATATCATTTAATATTACAGTTTCATTGTTAACCGTTATACTGCAACTATTACCGGATAAATTATAAGTGCCTAATAGTATGTTTTCTTCACATTCGTTTTGAGCATTTGTACTATTAACTTCTGCAAAAAATTGTTTTAAAGGATTACTAAAGGAATAGGTATTTTTAAGTTCGCATTCAGATAAAGTTACAGGGGTGTTGTTGTTTTTTTGAGAAACATTCCTCCATTTACCTGCAATTTGTTGTTCGATATTTACACTCTTATCCGAGTCATCAGAAGAACATCCGAGAGAAAATGTAGCAATCGCGATTAATAAAATAATTTTTTTCATTTTGTTTATTTTTTAAAATTAAGCACCAATGTAATAATTTAATTGTAAACTTTCCACTTGATTATCACGATGCGTTTTGTTTTCCCATTTTGGTTTCTAACAAACTATAAAGTTTTTCTTTATCTTTTATTAATTCTATCTTGTCTTTTTTTAATTCGGCTACCTGGTCTTTTAAAACTTCAATAATGTCATCATTATTAGTTGGCTCGTTTACAACTCCAAGTTGATTTTCATCAACAGTATAATTAATTTCTTCTTTGCTAAGCAACATCTTACCTTTTCCTGTGATTAACCAGTGTAAATTTAATTGCGGATAATTAGTAATTATTCTTTCTATTGTGGTCGAACTTAAGCTACTTTTTATTTGATTACCTCTAAAATTAGCACTCGTAACATCAATTTTATTGAAAAAATCAACTTTTTTAAAACGTTGATTATCAATAAAATACATTACTCTTTCTTTAATAAATTCAAATTTTGGTAATTTTTCTTGCATATATGAAATTATTATTTCACTTTTGTCCTGTCCAACGTTACAAAACCGTTACATAAACGTGACGTTTCCGTGACGGAAACAATAAACGAAGATAGCTAAAATTTTGCAACCAAAAAGGATAATTTTTAAAGGAAGAAGTTTACAAAAAGGCAATAAAAAGCCTTTTGCAGAAACGTAGTGTTTATGCAATCAATTGGGTGCTTCATCCCGCTTTTTCGGGATGCAAGGATTGTGCCACAAAAGAAATGTTAAGTTCATTAAAATATTGAAACCTCTATAAATGCAAGAACCCCGCTTTTGGCGGGGTTAAAATGTTATTCTTTCAGAATCGCATAGGCAATGATCCCGAAAGCAATTGCTAATAGCAAAGGCTTTTCGTTCAGACTGCTTTTTGCAACCGTAAGAACAACGCTGTCAGCTTGAATACTTATACTATTCATAACAAACGTGCCGAGATTTTTAAGAATCGCTTCTCATTCTGTCCCGGCAACGCAAATATAGAGGTTTCTTTTAAAGACAATTATTATGGACGAAAAGAAAATATTACAAAGAATCAACCAGCTGGAAATGTTTGCCGGGTTGATTATAAACGAAGCTACAATGCTGAAGCAGGAGTTATCGGGTGTGGTGTCCGATAACTCCCCTCAAAAGGGGAAACTGCCAGCTTCTGAAATTGCAAAAGTTTTATCTAACCGTCACCAAAAAAGGTCAAAGCTATGAACAAGGTTGTAAAATGGTTCTCGGATAATTTTTCAAAATCTACGCACAAACTTGATGTTGCTGCACAAAACAGGAAGTTGCTTTATGAATCTTTGGAACTATGCTATTCCGCACATAGTATTTCTAAATTAAAAGACCTTCTAAATAATTCCCTAAAAAGCTTCACAGTTGAGCAACGCATTAGATTTTCCTTGGAAATCGTACAGCGTGAACAAATGATAGAATACAACAAAAGGAAGCTGAAAAAATGCTATTACACGGCTACTGAGATCAACGAACTTTTACAGAATACAACAAGGCATTTCCAATGCAATGCGATCCAACTTCACATTAACCAGCATCGTGAGATTTATGTACACAAAGGCGACGACCTTTCCAAATACTACAAGATGGTTGAGGATCGTAAGGCATTTTTAATTCCCGATATAGAAGTACAGCTATGAGTCACTTACCATTTTACAATCAGATTCCTGTACTGGAGAAACAACCCGTTGCAAAACGTGTTGTTGAAAAGAAGCAAAGAACGGCAAAGGACAATAGGCGCTATTATCTGCATCAGAAAATCAAAGGATTCTTCGAGTATGATGCCCGTAAAAGAACGGTACAACTGCCTAGCGGTACAGATGAAAATGATACGCTCAAGGAACTGAAGCTTAAACACAATTATTCAATTCAATCTTTTATAGAATGATAAACAAACGCCAAAAACAAAAAATCATCAAGGCATTTGGCAACAACTACAGCCAGCCAATAATATTGCTATTGAACCGAGCGAAAATTACGAACCGTGATGGCAACCCCTACTCCAGCGAAAGCATTCGCCATATAGTGGGCGGTAACAGAAATAATGAAAGGGTAGAAAAGAAAATTCTGTCTGCGGCCGAAAAGAAACTCAGCAAAACAAGGGTATAAACCCATAAAATACCTACATGGCAATTATGCAAACTCCCTAGAAGCAAAGGCAATCAATGATATTGCCTTTGCCGAAAGGTTACCAAAAACTTATGAGAACAAACAAAAACAACACGTTGCACCCTAACGTTTTTCAAATTGCAAGCAACCTGCTTGGAGTAGAAACACGATCGCAAAAGGAACTGAAAGAAACGGTTGCTATTCAGATAGCCATCCAACCGGACGTTTCAGATAAGTTGGCCGCCGTTTATCCTGCCATCATCGAGGAAGCCTTTTCCGGCACGATGGACAATTACAGGAAATACGTTGCGCTAAAGAATTTTCAAGTAAGCGAGGAAAACGGACTCATCCAGGAGTGGAACAAAACCGTTAGGAAATTCAAAAAGGAAAACCTTGCAGCTCTTACTGAAGTACAGCTGCAGTTCTCCAAGCAGTTCCCAAAGACACATAAATCACTCGACCCGACTACCTACAATGCAAAGGTGGATGATTTCGTAAAGGAATACGGAATGCTGGTCCAAAAGAAAAAGATGCTTACCATAAAGCCGACAGCTGAGCTTGTTTTCCAAAATATGCTGTACATCTACAACCAGCAGTTGATGAAACGCAACGAGCGCTATATCAAGAGCCACATCATTACCAAGACACCTATCGAAGCATTCAAGATAAACGCCTGGAAGCTTACGCAATTGAAAAGAAACGGCATACAGAGCCTAAACCTTTGCCGTAAGACCATCCTAAACCACCGTAAACGCTTCGAGGAGTTCGGCATTTTGCAGGACTACCATTTCAAAGGCTCAAAAATGGCAGTCGAGGTGCAGATAAATCCTGAGATTTTGGTTTTAAAGGACATTTATAACCAAAAATTAATGCGTGCTGAAAATCAACCTGTTACCCCTCTAAGTGGGAAAATAGTTCCTAATGAGAATGAGAAGTTCACTAGAACTTTTATAAAAGAGGAAGAAATGAATGAGAAAGTTGAAAACTCTTCTCTTGATAAGGAGTTCCCTCCGGTCACGCCTTTTATTTTTTCTTTAACAGGAACACCTACTAGCAATATGCAAGTTCAAACTACGGGGGCCGCCGCGGATGTTAAAGTTTCGCAAACTCCCTCAGATTTTGCTTTGGCGACGATTATTCCAGACAGCGAACTCGCCACCAGGTTGCAAAACCGTGAGTTTGTAAATTATAAACCCATCGATATTAGATTCTTACACCGTCTAGCCTACAACGGAACTTTGAGCCGTGAAGAATTTTATGACGTTGCGATGATCGACTTTTTCAAGTCATTGCAGAAAAACATTTACAAAACACAAGCTGAAATTTATTTCGGTTCCTGGTTCAACGCCATCAAGTTTTTCAGAAAGCAGCGCTGGCAGTTATTCAACGGCGATTGTTTCCAACCCCAACACATTTTTGAAGAAATTACTCAATACCGTTGGCGCATCCAATGGGCGAGAAATTGGTTTGCCAAACATCCTACATTCAATCCATTATATCCAAATATGTACCTCGATGTTACCCGAAAAAATAGCAAGGAAGTGGGATTTGAGTACACCAAAGTCAAATGGAAAATGCAACAGGATGATAACGATAAGTACGACAAACTGCTCAAAAAGCAGGAAGCCGATGCAAAACGCCGAGGAATACTAATCAACCACAACAAAAAAATGCAGATGGCGATCAATAGGTTCTTTAAAGATAAGATAACGCTCACCAGCTTGTACGATTATGTTGAAAAGAATCTTCCTCCGGAATATTTACAACGTTTGCCAGATCTCATACAGACAAAAGCGTTGGCAATAAACAAACAGACCGTTGAAGTGAAATACAATTTGGGCGATTTTTTATAAAGTCAGATTTCAAAAAGTACACTTTTCAATGACAAGTATATAAAAAGTACACTTTTTTAATGCAAAACAAGATGATTAAGAAATCAACCATCATCCGAAACCTAAACGAAAAGCAGATTAAGCAGCTGCAGGAAGTCCAGGAGCGGAACAAGATAAAATCAACATCAAAAACATTCCTCTTTGTCCTCGATAATTATCTCGATCAGCAAAAGGACATTGAAAGGTTAAAACGCATAATTGATTTGAAGCAAAAGAAGATTGACAACTTAAAATCTGAAAACGATGCCAGTATTTGAAAAGGGAAAAAGCAGGGTCAAGATGGTGGTCCTGCGAAGTGGAAAGCATCCCCCGATAACGTGGTGGAGCATCATCGACAAGGACAATCAAAAGGTGGAAAGGATTTGCGAAAGTATGCTGAGGCGTTTCAACAATTATTTAGGAACACACCCGATGGTATTGCCAACAATCAACAAGATCCATTTTTACGAATGGGGAAAATTCATAGGAGAAGCAACTGTAAATTAGAAATTTATGAAATTAATCAAACTATCGAAAGTCGAAAAAAAGGAATGCGAAGTATTGCAAAATGCAGTCGTACAATTTATGAATAGCAGAAATAAGAAGCTTCGAGAATTAGCTACGACAAATCCGAATGAGTTTTTAAACAATCTGTTGTTGTTTGATAATGCCAAACGTCTGTTTTACTTTTTTAGAGGAAAAACCGAAAGCCTAAAAAAAGAATTTACACTGTCCTTTAACGTAGGCGAAGCAATCGTGATGATGCAGATTTGCGACGAATTCGCATTCTTTTTTGATGATTACCACTCACATACGCTTCGTAAGACCAAAGAAATAATGTTTCAACAGATAATTAATCTATAACAAGGAAAACAATGAAAATAGTTAAAAGTATTGAAGAATTAATCGAAGTCCTAGGTATTAAACCTGGTGATAAAATTGAAATAACTGGATCACAACACTACAGAGATTATAAATTAGAAATTGACTTTATTCCTGCTGATAAAATGGAATTAGAAGCTATAATAGCTACAGCTTCTGATGAGAACTTAATGAAAATGGGTGTTTGTCTTTGGACTACTTACGATGACGAAATACAGGATAAAAAACCTTTGAATGAAATGTATTTAACCCCAGGACAAAAACATTTTCTTTTTCCAGCTGAATGGTATGATTCAATTCCTAACGGGTTTGAAATAATTGACATTTATGGAAATAAAGTAAAATTTGTTCAAGGTACAACTGATAGAGATTCACGTTTCGGTTGTCTTTCCTTCGGTTTCATTAGAGATTCAAAACAGTAACCAATTAAAAATTAATAAATATGGCATTCCCTAAAAACCCTCAACAATGGTCCGTTAAGAAAAACGGAAAAACGGAGCAACAAGCCGTTGCAATCGCAATGGACAAACTGCAAACCTTTGAAAGCAACCTAAAGCGTGACGACACCGAAACGCATTATGTTTTCAGCAAAATCAGAGGTTAAAAATTAGTACGGTTCTCAAAATTATTACAAAGATGGAAAACACCAAAAACAAAAAAGTACCCTATTCATTAACGAAAAGCCAACTTTATAAGTTGTGTTTTCCTGTACCCGAAAATACGGTCAAGAAACGTATAAACGAAATAATCTTTGAGAACCGCTCTAAAAATTATAAGCACTGTCAAGGCTTACCAAAGCATAAGATAATCAACTGTCGGTTTGTCGAGAAAGCTGAAATTAAAGAATACTTTGAAACGTTCGGTTTGCCCGACGGTTTGGAGTTTTAATACTTGAAATTATGCCAGCTGTAAAATCAAAAAACAGAACCAACGTACAGATAAACCGTCACTTTATCATACGTGTATTGGAGAATCCAAAGGAAAACCCAATAAAAAACACCGTTTTGACATCTGCAAACAAGCTTTCGAAGTACCTTTTGGATGATGAACTTAAAATAAAGCTGTTTGCAAAGGTTTTAGAGGGCGGTAAGGATAAATACACCTTTCTAATAAGAAGTCGCCTTAAAATTGATTTTTGCTCAAAATAACTTTTGCCATTATGGAAACAACAAAAACACCACGTTGGAAATATGCTGTTTATTGCCTTTTAGGTTTTGCCGTTTGGTTGATACTTCTTTGGCTTATCATCTACTTTATGCTTTGGGTTTCCGAATATGTTATAGGATAATTATGTACTCAAAAGAAATCAATTTGCTCGACTTGTTTTCGGGAATCGGTGGCTTTGCAAAAGGTTTGGAAGATGGCGGTTTTGTCATCAACCAGCATTTTTTTAGTGAGGTCGATAGACACCCAATTGCCAATTACCAGTTTAATTTTAAAAATTCAGTTTATGCAGGACCAATACAGTCTGTTTCAGGACCATCACTCCCACAAGTGGACGTTATCACTTTTGGAAGTCCTTGCCAAGATTTCTCAATTGCCGGGCAACGTGCAGGACTTGACGGCCAAAGAAGTAGTTTGCTCCTCGAAGCAATTAGGCTCATTACTGAGAAAAGACCATCGTTTTTTATATGGGAAAACGTTAAAGGAGCATTCTCCAGCAACAATAGCGAAGACTTTTGGGCGATCCTCCAGGCGTTTGCCAACATTGGGGGTTATAACATCGAGTGGCAATGTGTTAATACATTGTGGCTTCTCCCCCAAAATCGGGAGCGGATATACCTTGTCGGACATCTTGCAACACCCGGACGAGATTTTGCCCCAATATTTCCTATCACAAAAGATGATCGATTATTTAATGAGCAGAAAGCTTCAAGAAAAGGACAACCACAAACCGAATATAGTGGAACAATCAGCGGAGATATTTACAGAGCAGACAATACTTTTATAAGGATTCCCGAAATAGCAGGAACGCTAACAGGCGGTGGCAATAGTGGCGGTTTGCATAGTGATATGACAACAATAAGAGTAATCAACACCCAGCCGAGAAGTGGCGACCCAAAAAAAGGCGGTACAGGATTGCTTGAAAAATTCGATGAAACATATTGTTTGGACACAAGCAATTCAACTGCGATTCAAATAGAAAACGAGCGATACAGGAGGTTGACAGAAATAGAATGCGAACGATTGCAGGGTTTTCAAGATGATTGGACCAAGAAAGGTCTTTATTTCAAAAGTAAAAAAGTAATCAAATACCTAGATAAAGAGATATGGCTTACTCCAACGGCAAAAGGAATTATCTATAAGCACGCTTATAAAAATTTCATTAGAGTAGAAAGGGAAATCAAGCAAACCAACCGTTATAAGATGATTGGCAATGCGGTAACTAAATTGTTTCCTCAGATCATTGCACAACAGTTGATTGAAAATTATAAACTATGAATACACAAAAAACTTCGATTGTTCATAATATAGATTGTATGGAATATATGAAAACAGTTCCCGACAAATATTTTGATTTGGCAATAGTAGATCCACCTTACGGAATCAATGCACCAAATATGCAGATGGGTACACATACGACAAGAAAAGGCGATGGGTATCCGGCTGAAAGTGTAGCGACTAAATTGCGAAAAGGAAGATTGAATAGTGGTGGAGGTAAATTAAAAAATCGCAATCTAAACACGATGGATTTAGATTGGGATTTTGCCCCCCCCTCTAATGAATATTTCAAAGAATTATTTAGAATTTCCAAAAATCAAATTATTTGGGGAGGAAACTATTTTGATTTACCACCAACACGATGTATTATTTGCTGGGATAAAATGCAGCCGTGGGATAATTTCTCGCAATGGGAAATGGCTTGGACATCTTTTAATAAGCCTGCAAAAATGTATCGAATATCTAATACTGGTGGTGGAAATAAGGAAAAGAAAATTCATCCAACACAAAAACCAGTAAAGTTATATGATAATGTTTACAATGATTTTGTAATTGAAGGTATGAAAATAATAGATACACATCTTGGTTCTGGAAGTAATCGAATTACAGCCAGTAAACTAAATGTTGAGTTTGTTGCTTGTGAAATAAATCTGCGACATTATCTTGATCAAGAAAAGCGGTTTAATAATTATTTACAGCAATTTTCATTGTTCTAAATAATATAAATATTTTTTCACATGTTTATATTTCTTATAAAATGATATCCCTTTTCAGTTAAACGAACATTTCCTGTAACATTTGCAAATGCAAGATCTGCTTTAACAAATAATGCAACTATATAATTATCTAAATTTAATACTTCTTCATCATTATTTATAGATTCAAGTAATACTCTCTTATCAATATTTTTTTCGATATATTTAAGAATGTTATCCTTGCTTTCAATAGAAAAATCAGATAATAACTCTATTATTTCGATATTACCTTTTAATAGACTATTTGTTGCTTTATTAGATTTAAGAAGATCGTCCCTGTCATTTCTTATTTGTTTAATCGATTCATTTGATGCTATTTTATCAAGATTATTAGCTTCAAGAGCTTCTGTAATACTTTGATTTTTGATCTTTATATCTTCATTTAATGCTTCAATTAGAGATTTTAACTCGTTTATCTCACTTGTCCCAGCCCTTAAATCGGCTAATTCTCTTTCATTCAAAGCTTGCTTTTTACGCAATCCCATATTATTGTCAATAGTTTTTTCTTTAATCTTATATTTCTCAGTATTAGAATAACCTAAAATTCTTCCTATAAATAAATTTATGTAAGGCAATGCAATTACATAAAGTACTGCTACTATAAATGGAATTATCATTGCCCAAACATTGCAATAGTAAGTATCAATAATTTGGATTTTGGATTCCATAATTTCATCGGAGAATAATAAAATAAAAATTGGTCTCCAATTGAAAAGTATAAATGATATGGTGAACGAACCCAACAAAGGGTTTTTAATTCTTTCTGAATAGGAATCAACTAGGCTTTTTATAAATTCTCTCATAATCAACATCTTGTTTTTGGTTCTCAAATATAAAAATTTAAGTCAACCAAACCACACTAAACAACTTTAAACCAACTTAAAGTCAACGAAAGTCAACCAAACCCAACGAAAGTCAACGTTGGGTTTTTTTATGCAACAAATTTGCTGTCGATAGTTTCAACAACAAAAACAATTTGCAAGTATGAGTAATGTGGACAGAGAGTTATGGCGGCCGATTGAACCGGGAACGGAATTCGATCACTTGTTGCCAAAAACTTTCTGCGATCCAACTTATGTAGGCGAGGGTTTGACAGACTTTTCCATCCAAGCGATGGAAGATAATATTTTAGAATATGCCTGGCAAACCGAAGACCTCGCTGATGTTCTGCAAAAGCAAACATTAAATAGCACTTGCCTTGCCGTTCACGAATTTCTGTACAAACACATTCAGTATTTATCTGATAAAAACGACCAGTTGCTGCGCTCGCCTGCTTGCTCCTGGTACACAAGAAAAGAAGGTATTGACTGCAAGTCCTATTCAATCTTCGCAAGTTGTTTGTTGCTGAACCTAGGTATCACGCATTATATCCGAAAGATAAAGCAACCGTGGTACGAACCCGAAGAATACACCCACGTGTATGTAATCGTACCAACGGACCAAACAAACGGTTCGTTGAGCAAAGGCTACCACGTGATCGACGGAACAATTAGAGAAAATAAAGAACCAGCCTTTATCGGCTTTAGCGATTTGAAAATGAGCGGAATGAAACATTATTCACTAAATGGAGCAACCAACGGTTTAAACGGTGGGATTTCGCTTTCTGCTTTGAAGGATCTTACCAAAAGCATCAACCTTAAAAGTTTGAAAAGCATTTGGAGCGCTATTGACTGCATAGGTGGTTCGGGTTTTACAGACAGTATGTCAAGAACTTCACTTGCCAATATCGACAAGTTTTATCAAGATTGGTTTTTAAGATTCAATACAGCCATAAAAGAAGACAATTCACAATTAACTTCATATTTGGTTGCTGAATTTAAAGGAAGAAGTACAGCGTGGCTTGCAGCATCAGAAAAGAAAAAAACGCAGGATTACAATTCCTGTACAACCAAAAGAATCCAAGGAAATATTTTCGCTTTCAAGTTCTACAAGGAAGTCGTGGGAGCGGTTTTAGATGCCTATATGGATGAATATTTCAATAAGGTTTCGGGAACTTTTCCACAAGACACAACCTTTTCTAATGAGGGTTCAGAAGCGCCACCGTTTAGTTTTCATTACACATATACACAACCATATTTTGTAAACACACAGCCAAAGCAGTTATACACTCCAAACATTCAAAAAAGCATTCCTGCATTTATTCCGCCTCAATATGTAGTGGACCAAGCAAACGTTGGTCAGCCAATAAACTTAGACACTGTTTTAAACCTTATCGAAACGGCTGGCAATGTTATCAGAACGGTTGCACCAGCTTCGGGCGGTGGAACAAAACCGGGTGTGATTGTCGGAGGAACTAAGCCAATTTTTGACGGATCAGTAAAGTACACTCCGGGAGGTGCAACAACCAAAACAGCAGGTCTAGGAACAATCGCAGGATGGGGTATTGTACTAGGTGGATTGGCGTTTGCATTTTCAAAAATGGGAAATGCTGGACCAGGAGCAAAAGCTACTAAAACGAGAAAATCATCAACAACAAAATCAAAATAATATGTTTCCAGCTGTGCAAAATAATACTCTCGTTGCTTTAAATGGCTTAAATGGTCGATGCGGATGGATTTGCAGACGCTTGAAAGACATTAGGGGAATCGCTGCAGAAATCCCAATTGTGGGAAACTTTATCAATGCTTATGTTGATACCGCCCTTTCAATTGTTGCTGCTGTTGATGACGTTTTAGGTGTTGGAGCAATGCAAAGGCGAATAGGTTCATCTATTGCAGATGATTACGAGCCTACGGTTGCAGAAAACTTGGTTTTAGATGCTTTTATGGTAAAGCTTAAAGTTTTCTATGCTGATGCAGCAAATCAGATTGGGCAAGCTTTTGCTAACAATAATTTCGATGTTCAACTGCAACAAATCAATGATGGTTTGTTGAAGCTTTGCATTATCAAACAACACTTTGCAACAAAAGAAGTAAAAGGTTTATCTCCCGAAGCCGTGGCTTTGAGATTGAAATTTTTAGAGGAAATCATAAAACCGATTGAGGATTTGATTGAGAAATCAGTTGCGGTTTATGAAACCAAGATAACTCCTCAAAATTACACATACACCCTTAACAGTTCAAATTTCGCTCCTTTTGCCAATATGTTAAATCCAGTACAAGCACCAGGAACTTTTAGCTGTATGAAATATGTAGATAGCGGAATCAAAAACAACGCTCCCGGAGCAACCACAAATCCAACGGTAACAGTTCCAGGAACAACAACTCCGGTAACAACCAATCCAACAACCACAACAACAAAAAACAAATCGTTGTTGACACCAAGAAACATCCTGTTGGGAGTATTGTTGCTGTACGGAGGTTATGAACTCACAAAGGACGACAAGAAAAAAAAGTAAATCAATTATAAATAAATTTTCAAGAACATGTTAAAAAAACCATCACAAAAGACAATAGTTGATGCCGCCGTTTTGGTTGGTTCAGCTGTCGGCGGTGCAGCACTTTCAAGAGGCGCATTCGGAGCGATTCCGTTAACGCCACCTGCATCGGGTACAGATTACAAAAAGATTGGTGCAAGGCTCGCATTAATTGCAGTTGGTATCGCTGGCGCAGCTTCTATTAGTGGCAACGATGCCGTTGCGACTGGAGCAAAAGGAGCATTGGCTGGTGTAGCCATTCAACAAGGCTTAGACCTTATCGCTGATTTTGCGGCCGCTTCTCCAAGTGCAACTGCTTTGACAAGCAGTACCAACAAGATTTCTCAATTCAAGGCTAGAACTTTAGGATTGAATTGTGCGTGTGACCAAAAAACCTATGCTTTGGGTAAGCCAAGACGTAGAGCCTTGAGAGCGGTTGATACTTCCGAGTATGGAAACCACGGTTATCAGCCTACACTTTTGGGAACTGATACAACAGTAAATGGATTGGATGCAATTTTCGCTAAAGTAGCCTAATTCCAATTTAAAAAAGAAAAGAAAAAGAGTTTACAAAAATCAATTTTAAAAATTAATACATAGAAATTATGTCACAGAGAGTATTAACGAATGCAGAAGCTTTAACCTATTTGGCTTCAATCAAGGCTGGAACATCGCTTCCAAGCGTACAAAGTAGAGTTATCAAAGCAAAAACACTTTACATCGCTGGAGCAAGCACAGGTTTAGCGGCAAATAACGGGCAATTGGTTATCCCTTCGTTGGTTCCAGAAGTTGGTGTTACCAATTTACCGAAAGGAAACACTTTACCAAAAGGAACTAATTTATTGGTATTTGGGGTAAGAGTGTTGTTTGAAACAGGAGCTGGCAAAACGACAAAGGATGCAGATTTTAAATCTGAAGCACCTGCCAACTGGAAAAATGGAGAATTGAAAATCTCTCAAAACGGTACTGGTGTTTTATTTGAAACTTCTGGAACTGATGTTACAAACTTTAGAGCATCAACTGGTAATGATGATGATTTCAGAGAGGTTGTTCCTTTCTTGATCCGTTCTGAAAGTCCTTATTCAATTGAGGCTCAATTGGCTTCGGCTGGAGCTGCAAATCAACTTTACAAAGTAGAGTTGAGAGCGATTGAATTTGTTGAAACCGACAAAGCATAATCCTGATAGTAGTTTGAGTTGTTTAAAAAGCCAAAGGCTACGGCTTTTGGCTTTTTTTTAATCAATTAATCCATTTCCCATGAGATATAAAAATATTGTAGTGCCATTGATAATTCCAGCTGGCACTAATTCGGGCAGAGTGACCGTAGGTACTGAATCGGGTTTGATCAAAAGATGCGTGATAGCCTCAAAAGAGCCTAATAACCAAGGAATGGTTAGAGCCTTGGTAAAGGACAGTGCCGGCGATAAGATTGCTGAACTACAAGCAATTGAAATTTACAGAAGCCGTGATGTTGAATATTCAAAAGATGGAGTTCCGCTGAATATTATCGGAGGAAGTCAAATTACCTATGAGGTAATTGCAACTGAAAATTTCGATTCAGTTTTCCACTCCGATTTGATCCTTATTTACGAAGAACAAGAAAGCTGCTAAAATGAACAAGACAGGAATCAATAGCGATAAGATTACAAAAGGGGAACGCATCAAGCGTGAGAATGTTTCAAGCCTTTCTATTGCAAACTATGGGAATACCGATATGATGGTAACATTAAACGATGTTACGGAAATGGTACCACCTTATGATGCAGTAAACAAATACGCTCGAAGCTTTCAATTGCCTGGCGACGGAACTTTCTGTGATATTGATATGGTTGTTGATTTTGCTGGCGGTTCGGGCGAAGCGGTTCTTCGATATAGAACATATAACCCTAAAAAATGTTAAGAGATGAAGCAACTCAATAACACAATACAGAGATTAACAAACCACCCTAACAAGTCCGTAACGATTATCAATTTGGACACGGGCGAAAAGATTGTCTGCAACAAGAAAGGTTCGGCAATCATTGAAGAATTTGGAAGCGTAGAGGCTTTTTTTGAGTCCATTTACCAAAGTGGCATCACAAAAATAAGAATCGCCGACAGAAATCCATCGGGAACCTCCAGCACGCCTGAGGGAGAACCTTACACGATTTCACTTGTTCCTCCAGGAACTGAAGCGCAAACTGAAGCAAAGTCAAAAGAATCTGTACTCGAGGAAAAAAAGCCACCAATTATGCCCGGCTTGAATGGTGGGGATTATGGAAGTATTGGTTTGAATGCGGCCCAAATTGACATTGCAGGAAAATTGTATGATTATCCACGTGTAGTAAGTGAATTGCAATCCGCAAAAGCGAAAGCTGATAGATTGGAGAGCGAAAACCAGGAACTCAAAACAAAGCTTCTGATTAACGACACTTTGGAGGGCAAGTCTGTTGCCAAGACAGAAGCAAATGCAAAGCTTTTAGAACAGGCAATGCCAATGCTGGGAATGATAATGCAAAAGTTTGCACCAGTTGCACCAGCAGTTGAAGCAGCAGCAGGTTTGGCAGGTTCTAGCCTTTCTGCTACAAAACAACAAGTTGTTGCTTTATTGGCTCAGCTTGATGATTCAACTGCTCTTCATCTTGGTAAATTAATTGAAAAACTATCTGACGACGACGTGTGGATTGATTTCTCCGAACTTATGAAAAAACACAATCTAGTAGATGCCTAAAGTTATCATAACCGTCGAAGTCGAGGTAAGCAGCCCGAGCGACAAGCAAAATTTAGAAGCGACAATAAAAAAATTATCAGCACTGCCATTTGACGACCGACAACGATTGTCGGAAATCATAGGTAGCCAAAAAGCATTGAATGCTTTGGCTTCAAAGTGGACAATGCTCAAACTAATGTTTAAATAAAATGAATAAAGGAAAGAACATCCCGGCAGTCAAAGCTTCATCTCCTCCCGGGATGGGAAATCCTGCTGTTATAGCCGTAGCAAGCGTAATCCCTTGGGGTTTCCTTATTAAAACAGGGGTTTTGCTTGGTCTTGGATATTATGTCCTAAACAGTTTCAAAAAACGATTTGTAAAAAAGAGTGAAGTGGAACGTTACGGACCAGCAAGCATTTCAGACGGCGAGGCTAAATCAAAAGCAGATGCCATCCACACGGCAATGCTGGGTTTCGGCAACGGCTTTGAAATCGTGAGGGAAAATATCGCAGGATTGAACTACAACGGATGGGTAAAGCTTTACAACGCCTTTGGCAACCGTGAAGATTCGATTCCAGGAAACGACGATATGAATTTGGTTGAATGGTTTATGGACCAATTCGACACACAGGAGTTAAACGAATTAAGGGTAATACTACCAGGCGTATTCTAATTATGGAAATGACAAAACCACATAAACAAACGGCTATTGCGATTGCCGTTGTTGCAGCAATACTGATTGGATATTTTGTCTTGAACAAGGAAGACGATTCGGGTTATCAGAGTGATCCAACTGGAAATAATCCCGATCCAAACAACCCGACAGTTTTTAATCCATCATTGGCGGCCGAAAGGTTATATGATGCGATGAAAGAAAGCGGAACGGATGAAAATGCGGTTATGGCTGTACTCCAGACAGTATCAGTTTCAAATATGAAAGCGGTTTTCGGAAAGTTTGGAAAACGCTCCTATAACAAGCAGCTGGGAAACCAATTGAATTTCAGTCCTTTTTTCAGTCTGCCACTCGAACCGCTTAACGTTTGGTTCAAGGAGGAATTGTCTTCAAAAAGTTATGAAACCATCAGAATCAAGTATCAATCACTAAACCTTTTCTAAGATGGCATACAAGATAGACGGCTCAGTATTATCAGACGATATGGAAGCCTTGACAGGTGTTGAAATTACAGAAATAGGAACCGCTCCATTGGTAAACAAAACCAAAACCGATGAAAACGGAAAGTTTAAACTTACCGTTGCATCGCCCGAAACCGAAATTCAGATTTCACTTTTCGGCTATATGACGGTATTTATGAAAGCAAAGGATTTCGCAATCGATTCCCTAGCATATCTGACACCAGCTGTTGAAGTATCGGGAGCAAAAAAGAACAGTAATTTTTGGCTGTACTTGATCACAGGAGTTTCAATAGCAGTTGCTGGATATTACGCCTTAAAAAAACCAGCGAAACCAGCACCAAAACAAGTAAAAATAGCATAATGGGATATAAATCATACTTAGGACAAAACAGTTTGCCTCGTGGTATTAGAAATAATAATCCGGGCAATTTGGTAAAGACCTCCGAAACTTGGCTTGGAAAAGTACCTCATTCACAAAACACCGATTCACGTTTTGAGCAATTCATCGAGTTGCGATATGGTATCCGGGCAAAGATGCGTGACTTGATTACCGACATCACGAAAGGTAAAAATACCATCGAGAAATTGATCCACGAGTTTGCTCCAGCTTTTGAAAACAATACCGTTGCTTATATCGAAACGGTTGTAAAATTGGTAGGATTTCCAGCAACGCAAAAAATTACAAGCTTGACAGAAGATAGCTTGATTGCGCTTTGTAAGGCGATTGCATCGGTAGAAAATGGAACGATTGTAACAAAATACATTACCGACCAGGATTATAAGGATGCAATTGCAATTTTGGGAAATACTGCAATTCCAATTGAAAAAAAAAAGGCAGTCAAATTGTGCCAATCCTGATCACGTCCGCTTTAATATTCGGCATTTACAAATTATATAAAAGTTTAGAAAAATGATAGGGATAACACCACCAGTAGGAGGTTCGGGAGGCGGTTCGGTAAACGGCGATGTATTTACACAAGGAACTTTGCTCATATTCAAAAAGCCAACCAACCCAACAAAAGGAGTTCTTGAAGTGGGCGACAGCATCATCGGAGTTGTAGAAAACACAAAAATCCTAGAGGGATTTTACCTCGGTGGCGATGTTTTGCTGAAAGCCAGCTTTGACATAGTACAATCAACGGATTTCGATATTTAATACCAAAAACAGATGAAAAAAATATTTACAATCGTATTGCTTTGGTTAGCAATTTTAGGTTTTTCACAAACTCCCATAGAGTTCAACCGTCCGGTAAAGTTTACGGCGGTTAACGAATCAGAAGTTAACGGCGTTTATGGCTTTACTCCAGCAGGTGTTATGGGATGGATCAAGAAAAGTGATTTGCTTGTGCATAACGATTTGACAGGATTGCAAGGAGGCACAGTTGGACAGATGTATCATTTAAGCCAGGCACAGTATGATTGGGTAAAGGCTCAACTTTATACCAACCATTCTGCAACCTTTACCCTTGCAACCGCATCGGGCGAACGAGGTGTTAACTTGACCAATACCGTTAATTACAACATCGCTTCAAACGATGATATTATTACAGGCGCAACCATAAACCAGTCAATAGGTAATGTATTGCCGAATGTAAACACCGGCAATAAGACAGCGACCGCACCATCAACCGCAGAAACTACGACCTACACCTTGGCGATTAATTACACAAGGAACGGAGTTGCAGGAAATCAGAACAGGAATGCAACGTACACGGCTTATAATCCGCAATGGTATGGATCAAGCGCAACAAAGTCGGATGTATTGACAACCGATTATTCAAGCCTAAACGTTGGTGCAGGATTTACGAAATATGTAGGTTCGGCAACCGCAATGACGTTTAATGCTAATATCAGCACACCAGCATACGTGTGGTTCATCAGCACGGTAAACACCAACAAGATTACAGCGTCGGGATTTGACACCACGATAGGAAACTGGGGCGATGCTTCGGCTTTCTTTTGGAAGAAAGCACTACCCGGCTTCGTATTGGCTAACGGCACGACTACCGCAACACTATACCTATACCGTACAAGAGTAATGCAGAATACCGGAGGCTCTACCATTCCTTTTGTTTTTAACCCATAATTAGTAAGTCAGATGAAAAATTTAAGAATATTATTTTTACTGTTTTCTGTAATTTTTACAGCCACAATAAGCGCACAGCCAAACTCTTCGGGTGGGATTGTTGTTCCTACCGGATTCAAGATCACTGCACCGCAACCGATTGACGATCGTACCGCAGTTGCCGACAGCTTGTCGCTTTTAAACATTCCTAATAAATATCCTGGACTGCAATCGTATTCGGTTGCTGATAATGCAGTATTTGTGTATGACGGCACAATATGGAACAAGGTTGGTGCGGGAGGCAATCAAGATTTAGAAAGCGTGATGATCAATGGAAACTTTGCCCCTGGAAATATAGATTTCAGAAATATGGATGATTTCTCAGAAAGAGGATTGACCGCCTCACAAGGAACAGACGACCGCTTTGGAATAGTATTTACTTCTAATGGTTCAGCCGAATTAAAGGCAACGAATGATGAAGATAGAACCTTGTCATCAGTAGGAGTTTATAAAGATGTTGTGCAGTTGACAAAATCGGGTGCTGGCTACACCCATTTTATAACAATGGCTGATGAGGGCATCAACCTTACAGGAACTACAAAAATAAACGAAAAAAACGCAATTACTTCCATAAATGGAAATGAAGCGGCAGACGATGGCTCTATTTCTATTTCATCCGGTGGCGATTCAAGTTTGCAAGATGTAACTGATAACGGTAAGATTCAAGATAATGAATTTTATAAACTAGAAACTGGTACTCAGGATGTAAACGGAGCCTATCAATTTGATGTAAAATTGAAAGCTGACGAAATCAATTCGATAGGTAATGACAATGTAAGTTTAAATATGAACTCTGGAACAGGTTTCAAAGTAGGATTAGATTATTCTGAAATTATGGCACAACCTCAGTACGGTCATATAGATGTAAACCCTTACGGTATAACTACGCATTTCACAGCAGGACAAAATTCAGGTACTATGTCATATAGTACTGCTGGAGAAATAGAAATTACGAGTATGTATGGAACAGAAAGCGTAGGGGCTATATCTGCATATCCAGGATCAACTAGAATGACAGCTAAAGATGAAAGCGGTAACTCTCATGTAGTCGTAAACCCTAATCGTGTGGAATTGATATCTAAATGGATAAATGTTGACGGATCTTTCAATATAAACGAAGGAGATGGAGAAAATGAGTTAAGAATATTTAATGATGATTATGACGGAGGTGTTAAACAGTTTTATTTCCTAGGAAACTCAGAAGGAAATGCAAAACAAGGTTTTCTACAAGTCACACCTGGTCAAGATTGGGAAATTAATTTGACTAATTCAACAGATAATTGGTACACTGGTTTATTCGCAAACTCTACAGGAATTGCAGTTACTAGTATGGATGAAGGTTTGCCTACAAGGGGGCTGTACTCGGCGATGGATTTCAGTGAAACTGCACAGGATCTTGATTTTGTACAAAAAAAATATGTTGACGACAAACTTTTGGAATTTGTTCCGATTGCTGGAAATCATCCGTTAAGGCAAATCACTGGGCCGCTTCTTTTTAATAATGCCTCTAGGATAGAAGATGTAAACGGTAATTTAGAAATCCATAGAGGAGGTTTGCCGGAAAGCCGTGTAAAATTTACTTCAAAAACAGAGTTTAATGCTGATATGGAAATTAAGCCGACTGAATCATCGGGTAATCTAGGTTTGATACTATCCTCGCCAAACGGTTCACGTTGGAAAGTTACGATTTCAGATTCGGGAGTTCTAACCACAACACCACTGTAAAATGGGAAAGCTAAACGAACCAACCCCGGAGAAAAACACACTGCTTTGGAAGATAGGCACAGCCATTTTTCTAATGTCAATGTTTATCAATGAAAGCTTTGCTGTAATTGATGCGCTAGGATTTTCAGAGAAAACTGAAAACTACATAAGAAGCATTGGTGCATTTGTATATGTGATCGTCACATTCTACAACTTTCACAAGTCAAAATTTGACGAAAAAATTAAAAGATGAAAGAAATAATAGATACTAAGCTAACGGTAGTCTTCACAGCGGTTTTCTTGTCGTTTCAGACATTGACGATTAACGAAACGTTGCAGACACTTTCGCTGTTTTGTCTTCTTGGATATAACGCCCATCGTTGGATTAAATTTCATCAAGAAACTAGAAGCAAGAAAACAAAAATAAAGAAATGATGAAAAGAGCATTACTATTTTGGTTTAGCCTCCCTGCTGTACTACTGATTTCCACAACCGCTATCAGTTGCAAGGCAAAAAAGATTCCAATTCATAATGAAACAAAGGAAACGAACAACGAAAAGGATTTTACATCTGTAAAGCAGTTAATCGAAGTCAACAAGGAAATTACCGATCAATTGATATGGCAATTATCTCAAGTACAGACAGGAACGCCCGAATGTGATTCCATCACAAGGGCATACTTGTTCCAGGTACTCAATTCGATGAACGTCGACAAGCAAAGCGGTGACAATGGATATTCGCTAAAATTCAACGAATTGTTGCAACGTATGGAGCTGTCAGTCAAGATAGCCGAAACGACCAATAAGACGAAAGACAGTATTCACGACAGGGTTATTGAAAGGCATTATTCCACCAGGGTTGAAATCCCAGTAGAGGTTCCCTTGAAATGGTATGAAAAAACCCTAATGCTAATAGGATTGATTCTAGGAGCGTGGCAGGTATTCAAAATTATAAACTTTATAAAAGGAAAATTACCAACTAAAAATTAAGAAAATGAAAAAATTACTAATTGTAGGTGCTTTAGGCGTTGCCGCCTTTATGTTTTTCGGACAAAAAAAGGATTATGAAGCGCAACAATCATCTTCGACAGATTTCCGTGAATTGTCAGACGCAGAAGCGCAAAATTATTTGAATCAAAATCCTGATTTGAAAGATTATGCAGAAAAGAATAATGCGAGTGATATACTTGGCTACGCAAAGTGGCATTGGCGTGTTCAGGGTTGGGAAAACGAATTTTCAAAAGGCACAAGACAAAATCCTTATTTGTCATAAATGAAAACCAAAACGATCCTCATATCCCTTGGAGTGGCAACCGCCTTTTTCTTGCTCAGCACTAAAAAAGCATTTGCCAATTTGGTACACAATCAAGGCTTTCGGGGATGTGATGGTTTCGGATGCGGTTCTTTCGGTGCAAGCCGTGGTGACAGAGTACACCAGGGGATTGACATTCCAACCGTAAAAGGTGAAACTATCTTTTCGCCCATTTCGGGAACGGTTACACGGTTTCCTTTCCCTTATGGCGATGATTTGCGCTATACTGGAATAGAAATAAAGAACGAAATCTACTCCGTGAAGATTTTCTATTTAAAAGCAACTGTACCAGCTGGTGCAATTGTGAAGCAAGGACAGGCAATTGCAACCGCACAGGACATTGCGGCCAAATACGGCAGCGGAATGACGAACCACATTCATTTGGAGGTGCGCCAAACCCCAACAGGACAAATTATCGAACCAACAAATTTATTTTAAGATGAACCCAACGACAAAGAAAATATTGTGGATTGCTGGAGGCGCACTTGTTGTGTCTTCAATTGTCGGTTTTCAAAAAGTGACCAAGATCAAGGAGATATTCGATGAAATGGATATTGACCCGGACAGGATAGATAAAGTTAATATTTCATTCGATCGGATAAAATTTAATCTTGATATAAGACTTCGCAACAATTCGATGGAAGATTTATTTGTTACTGGGGCATCTATAGTAACGTTGAAGCAAATTATCATCTTCCATAAAAACACTTATCTAGCGACCGTTAACTTAAATATCGGAGAAATTGAAATTCCTAGAAAAAGCGATTTTTTCCTGCGAAACATTCCAGTAACAGTCGATACAGTCAATACGATGCAGAACATCCGTGAATTGGCAGATTTTAATTTGAATAACATCGCTATTACAGGCATCATCAATGCAATGGGTAACGATTATGAAATAGGTACAGAATAATGGAAAGTATCAAAAGATTTAACGGTTTAAACGGTGCGACGGTTTCGAGAGAGGAATTGTTGCAGTTGTTGTATTTGGCAGAAAAAGAAGAGCAGTTCCATATTTCCCAAAAATTGAATACTATTTTGCTGAAAAATAGTGATTCCGTTTTTTGCTTCGATATTGAATCTCCAGCATTTGAAAGCACTCCAAAGAGTATGCTCAACGGCTTACAGATTTTGGAGGAAAGCGAAGATGTTTTTGGACTTGGCAAAGCCGTTTCCAGCAACGATGTTTACGATATGATTACCAATTTGGTAATGAATACTATTAAAAAAGTAGGGCATCTGCCTTGGCAAAAGGAGTGGCAAGGTTCGGGCGGAAAACAAGCCAGGAACTATGTTACCAAAAAACCATATTCGGGAATCAACTTTATGCTTTTGAATTTCGATGTGTTGTTTGATGAAAACGACGAGCCTTATTTGGTTCCGGTTGAATTTGAAAATCCCTATTATCTAACTTTCAACCAAATTAAGGAAGCAAAGGCAACACTGAAAAAAGGAAGCAAGGCAAGAAATGTAATTTACTACACACCTCTATTTGTCTATGATGACGGCAACACAAAGATCAAGACTTCGGATAAGGTAAAGTATTCAGCATTTATAAAGGAAAACGGAATCGATCCAGCCGATTTGAAATTTTACGCTTCGCAGATACCGATTGTCAAGTATTACAATGTTTACAAAGCTGATGATTGCACAGGATTGAAATTTCCAGCAGTAAAGGAAAAAGAAACAACACCTATCGAATCCGCACAGGCTATCATCGATCATTATCCAAATCCGCCTAAATATACGTTCATCGGAACGGATGCAAAATATACACCATCGCTGGATGAAGTAAATATGCCGAGCATAAAAGCTTTTACACAGGAAAGTTTTTATTACTCAACTTACTTTCACGAGATCATTCACAGCACCGGACACTCAAAACGTTTGGACCGTGGTAATGATACCCGGAAACGTGATGGAAGCATCGAAGATAAAAAGGCTTATGCTTTTGAAGAACTCGTTGCAGAACTTGGAGCTGTTTTCCTTTGTTCGGAATCTGGAATACTTTTCCATACGATTGAAAACTCAGCCAAATACCTCAATGGTTGGAACAAACGCCTTTTATCCTATTTACAGGAAGATAACAAGATGTTTTTTAAGGCATCGGCACAGGCACAAAAAGCAAGTAATTGGATTTTGGATTTAGATGCAGATGATGTTCCAGCTTATCTAAAGAATCAATCGAAATCAAATGACCAGGAATTGACCAAAAAAGGAGCAAAAAAATCAGTTGCAAAAAAAGTAAAACCAGCAAAAACAACGGTTGAGCCAAAACCTAATGTCCAAGAAAAGACCAAAAAAACTGAAAAGGTTGTAGGATATATGTTAGTTGACAACATTTCGGGAGAAATGGTAGCTAGTAAAAAATCACTACTTGATTTAGAAAGTGTGTTTTTGAATATTGAACAAAATAACGCTCTATCTGATAGCGATGTTTTCGTCTATGAAATAATTTCTAAGGCTGGAAAGAATGTTCAAGGAAAAAGAGTATCAGTAAATTGGCATAAAAAGATTGACAAGAACGGACAGATTGCACTTTTTGGAGCAAAGAAAGGATTAAATAGTCCTTTTGTCGAGGATGCTGAAGTAACGACAAAAGAAACTGTGCTCGAGGAAATTTCAGATCCGGTAAAGACAGAACCAACTGTATTGGCCAAGGAAGAAAAACCAATTTCAAAAAATCCAAATGTTCAGAAAATTGGCACATCAAGTAATGCCGCCCCGTCTGAGTTTTATACGATCGATGGAGAAATTGCAAAGTATTTCCAGCAAGTTGAAAAGAAGCCAGTTCATTCAGTTGTAATAACATTAGATGGTCCACAAGGTGCTGGTAAAACAACAATGCTTTATCAGATAATGGATGCTTTTGCATCACCAGGAAACAAATGTTTGTTTATTTCGGGCGAAGAACATCCTACAAGTTCATTGGCTATTGAAAAGACAATCAAATATCTTTCACAAGCAGCTCAAGCAAATATTGATGCTATTGGAGAGGTTCAAAATACTGAGGAATTGTACAGTCTGATTGAACTGTATGATATCATCTTTATCGACAGCTGGCAGAAACTTTTGAGAATGGTGGGAACCATCCAACTCGATGAAGATTTAAGAAAGCGATTCCACGGAAAGGTATTCGTGATTATCTTCCAGCAAACGACTACCGGAAGAACCAAAGGTGGGGCGGAGGTTGTTTTCGATGGCGACATCATTACAAAGCTTGTCAAAATGCCTCGCTTTTCTGAAAACTATTCTTATTTCGATAAGAATCGATACACGCAGGTTCCGCTTGAAACAATACGATACAATGTAGCTTCGGGAAAGGTTTACAATCCCGAAAAACCCGAACCAAGTGAACCACCTAAATTATCATTTACGGCAATAGAAATTTAATAACTAAATAAACTAAATATTATGGCTACACCAGCAAAAAAGACCAGCAAGAGAAAAAGTCCAACATTAAAAAAAGTATGCTCAAAAGTAATCTCACGTGTAGGGATTACGAGAGAGGGAAAATTAAAGCCGGGATATAGATGGCGAAAAGGTGGAGGAGCTGCAATCAAAGTTAAAGCAAAAAAAGCACCAGCAAAAAAGAAAGCATCCGCTAGAAAGAAAACCAAGAAATAAGTCATCTTAAAAACCTCTCACATCGAGAGGTTTTTTTATTGAAAGTTAATTCGTAATTTTAAATAAAAAAGATGGAAGCAATTGCGGAGATAAAAATTCACAGCAAAATAGTCGTTGAACGTGAACCAGCTGGCATTTATAAAATATACGAAGAAGTTATCGATTCAATTGTTGAAAATGAAGATTACGAGTTGTTGCGAGTTGTGCCCAACAATGAAAAACGTGAGGTTGCTATTTTTACAGGTTCCGAATTAAAAAATGTTACTTTTGCGAGTATAGTTATTGACTTGACAGAAGATCAGATTATAAATTTTGAAGCAAACAAAAGATTAATAATTTTAAAGGTGCTTGAGGTTTTAGGAGATTGCTATCTAAACGAAATAAATAAGCCGATTGGCGACTAACAGTATGGAAAATTACAATATACAATTTAAAATTTCCAAGAAAGACTTCCCAAAAATAAAAGATGAAGCTTCACAAAAAATAGCAATAAGCGATATGATAAAGGATGGAACGGCGATTCTAACTTTTTCGGTCAAATCTGAGGAGCATTTTGATTACCCGGCTGAATCGGGAAACTTTCCTGATTGGGATGAAAAAATTAAAACCGATCTTCTTATTGAAACTAGTCTATTGCTAAATGATTTTGATGCACACGACGAAAATGAAATTCGTCGAAGAACCTGCAATCAAATATCCAATTCTAACATCTTTGATTATTTGTATGAAGACAAGCAAGGCCGCCATATTTCTTTTGGATATATTCATCCGCCCGATATAAAGCCATCAGCAGCACAGATTAAACTTGCAAGGAAAGTAGGCGAAGAGGAAAGAAAAAAGGAAAAAGAGCATAAAAAGCCAGCAGAGCAACTGAATTTCTTCGGAAAAAAAAGAAAATCAAAATAACTGCAAAGGCATATCATCGAGAGGTTGGGCAATAAGTTCAACCTCTTTTCTATTATGGTAGATTTCTAATTTTTCGCCACCTAGCCAAAGTTTTTCCTCTTCACGGCGAAGTATTACTGGCATTCTCTTTTTACTGTTATGGATGGTTGCCATCAGTTCGTTGGCTTCAGTTGTGAGAATCGTGTAAGTAATCATATCTTCAAATTCAGAATACAATCCTGCCATTGCAAACAGTTCGTTTCCTGGTGCAGATATTTCGTGCTTGATTTTTACCTTTCCGCCGTCAAGATGTTTCCATTCGTGAAAGCTTGATGCAATTATCAAACAGCGGTTATCGACACTATTTCGGTAGGATGGCATTTTCTCCACCGTTTCAATCTTTGCGTTTAGGGTATTTGTCTTTTTTCTAAACTCTTTTATGTCCTTTACAAAAAACGGCACTAATCCCCATTCTGCCTGTTGGATCAGACTTGGATTTTCGTCGATAATGATCGGAGTGGATGGATGGTTAAAGCCGTTGAAGTTTCCAGGCAAAAAATCATCAATATCTTTTAGCATTGCATCGAAACGCATCTGCACTTCTTTCGGACTTTTCAACTGTTGGAAATGATAGCACATATATGATTAATTAGCAGTTATACTTTATTATTTTCAATATATCTTTTCCACAGTAAAGTTGTTTCAACCTTGTCAATACCAATTCGTTCGCTAAAATGTTTATATCCACTATTACACCAATCAAAAATTACTTTTTTTTCAACATTATTTACAAGGGTTTCACAGTTTAGTAATTCTAAAGCAAAATCCTTTGAGCTGGATGATAATGAAGCAAGCATCCCTACTAAAGAATAACCATTTAAAACAATTAAAGAAATTAAATGTATATGTTTTGACTTATTATAGTTTGCAAAATAAATAGCACCCCATATACATAGATGATTAGATGGATCGTTTCGAATAAGTGTCACAAAATATTCTTCAATATTTGAATCTTCTTGAAAAGTTAAAATACTTGCAATGAAAATCAATCTGTTTTTATCATTGTCTTTATTTCGAAGTATTTTTAATAATCTGACAACTTGAAGTTCCGTAAAACCTTCGCTTTTATACATATCAAGTATTGCATAGCTTGAAGAAATATTTGTAGATGCGCTATCAAGATAATTCTCAATAGCCTGGTCAATCAATTTGTTTTTACTTTTTTTCAAATGCTCAGCGAAACTTTCTTCAAAATTATCATCAATTTTTTTAATTATGCTTTTAGTTTCTTTGATAGTATCTAAGGATGGTCTAATTTGAACTAAATAAATAATAAGTGGAAACACAATTCCAAATAGCGCTAATAATATACCAAATCCATAAGAATATATATCGTTTAAAGCTCTATACTCTTCAACAATGTCATTTGCATTATCAATAGTTTCTAGCTTATCAACTTTCTTTTGCAAAATTGAGATTTTGTCTTTTAATTGGTTCAATTCTTCATTTTTAGAATCGTTTGCCATCCCAAATAAGCTAAAAAGTAATAGAATAAATGTGAATTTTGTTTTCATGTAATTTGGAGTATCATTATTTGATTTTCAAATTTTTATATTACAAATATAATTGAAATTACGTCCTGAAATTTCTATTTACAATTAACGGTTGGTAAATCTTCCCATCGTGTCGTGTAGCAAGGCGACAAGCGTTCCTGTTTCATTTTCCATTTCCGCTTGAGGCTTTGGCCGCCGAAACGGATTTTTGTATTTCCAATCTTCCTATTCGTTGCATCAATCACTTTCATCAAATCTTGGTGCTTTGGATTTTCAGAGTTAAAGAAACTCATTTGATAGCTGTCGGCTGGTGTTATGGAACTTACGATTACTCCAGCTTTCTTATAGTCGAATCCCTGTTTAAAAATTATATCCAATGCTTTCAAAGCCAAACGGTTTATTTCAAACGTTGAGTTTGTTGGATAGTCGGTTTTGATCCTAATGTAACGGCTGTATTGTGGCAAATCTTCCCGGAACCAATTGCTTTGGATGAATACATCAATTGCGTTGCAATGGCTATTCTGCTTTCTTAGCTTTTCCGCACAGCTTCCGGCAAAGGTTGAAATCCTTTCGCTCAAATCCTTTTGCTCCTTTATCATAAATTCAAAGCTGCGTGTAGTCGCAATATTCTGCTTAGCTTTTACTTCCTCGAAATCGATCGAAGATTTTCCCTCGAGGTCGTGCTTTAATCGCAACCCGACAACGGACATATTTTTACGCACCCAAACATCGGGCAATTGCGTAAAATCGTACGCTTTCTTAACTCCCAAAACTTGCAGTCTTTTTGCGTGTTGTCTTCCAATTCCCCAAACATCGCCAATATCCAGCCACTTTAAAGCTTTTATTCTCTTTTCTTCTGAATCAATAACATAGGCGTTTCCAGTCTTTTCGGGAAACTTTTTCGCAATACGGTTCGCAAGCTTTGCAAGTGCTTTTGTCGGAGCAATACCAACACTAACAGGAATGCCAGTATTTTTCCGTACTGTTTTATGTATCTTTTGTCCGTATTCCGTTAGATTGTAATTCTCGTAACCTATGAATTTTAAGAATGCTTCATCAACACTGTAAACTTCCATATCGGGCGTGAAAGTTGCTAGTGTTTGCATTACCCTCTTGCTCATATCGCCATATAACGGATAGTTGCTTGAAAAAACGTGAATGTTGTGTTCGGTAAAAATCTCTTGAAATTTGAATGCCGGCGCACCCATTGGTACAAACTTCTTGCATTCGTTTGACCGTGCGATTACGCAACCGTCATTGTTGGAAAGTATCGCAATTGGCTTACCGTTGAGTGCTGGGTTAAATACTCTTTCGCACGAAGCGTAAAAGTTGTTGCAATCGACAAGCGCAAACATTACCTAAAAGATTTAATAACATTGATTACGACACCCCAAATAGTAAGCTCGTTTTCTGCAGTAACTTTTATTGGCTCGAATTCATCATTTTTAGGAACCAGCCAAACTATTTCCTTTTCAATAAGTATATGTTTTACTGTAAATTCTCCATCAAGGAAACAAACGGCAATATCGCCAGTCTTTGGATCAAGTGATCTGTCAACTACTAAAATATCTTTATCAGATATTCCTGCATCGATCATCGAATTACCTTTCACACGAACGTAAAAGGTTGAAGAAGGATTTTTTATAAACTGTTTGTTGAAGTCTAAGTTGTCTTCGAGAAAGTCGTCAGCTGGAGAGGGAAACCCTGCGGAAACACCACCAGCAAAATAAGGCAAAGGCATTGCCGTCGAAGTATCAACTCCGAAAAACTCCATTTTTGGACCGCTATGCAATTCAATCACTTTCATAATTGCAAAGTTAGGGAGTTGGAATGTTAAAGCAGGTTAAAAGTTTTCAACAAAGTAGCGAAAGTGATGAGCAAAAAAAATGCCCTCTGAGCGAGGGCAATATCTTGTTTTTTTCTTGTAATCTTGTAAGTTTATCTTGATGTTGGGTATAAGCTTTAAAAATGTGTTTACTTCTTTTGTCTTTCTTTTAAAGAATCATTTATATTGTCAAATTGTATGGGTACAAATGTATAACTTTTATTTAGTTTACAAAATAAATTAATATTTATTTAAGCCTTCAGCCATTCATCATCAGGTTTAGCAATTAATCTTGCGTTATTTATTGCCATATTTAATGTTAGGCAAGTAGATGCTCTATAAGTACCATTTTCTTTCTCAATTACTAATGCTAAATCAGCTTTTGCTTTTTGCTTTAGACAGAGAGGTAACAATAATTGTAATTTTCCTCTAAAATACTGAGGTATAGCAGTTTTGTAATTTCTTTTTATTCTTCTTTTTGCATCATCAATAGTTCCTTGAAGAATATTGCCTAAAAGATATTCGTCCATCGTATTGAATGGTTCTGGAAATCGTTCTTTATTATCTTGAATAATATGATCAATATTTACTCTTAAATCAAGTTTAATATCATATATCAAATCAGCAGCATCTGTAAAATAATTAGCGGTTTCGGGTAATTTAGCAAACTTAACTAAATCTCTGTCACTTGCTTTTCTCCACCCATGAAAAAACCATGGAATTGTTGCATTCGGTTTTTTGTTTTTTTGAAAGAACGCAAATATTTCCTCTTGATTAGAAGTAACTAATCCTGTATTAAATATACAATAATCGTTGCAATACTCGATTTTATTTTCATCATAAATTTTCAAAAATGTATGATGAAAATAATTAACTAGAATTGGAGCTGTTCCAGTACTATCGGAAAAATTCCATTCTTCTGGCATTGCCAAAGTTTTTAATTCTACAATACACTGATCAAAATTAGCAAACCATGAAAATGAAAATAAGGACATATTTAGAATATTTTTTACAAATATATCAATATATAATTAACTAAATAAGTATTACATATTATTTTTGGAGGAAAAATATTTGTAATTAGACTCTAATCGCTTTCAATTTCTCATTAATCCTTTTCTGCTTTCCACCTGTATAAACCCCATGCGTAATCTTGTCTGTCCTATGAGATGCAATTTCTTTGGGAGTATTAATTGCAGTAAACTCAAAGTCATCGTTTTTGGAATCTAGCAAGTCAAGGAAATTATGCTTCATTGCGTAAAAATCAGCCGTGATCCTTTCGTAATCTAAATCGTTGATTTTGTCTAATTCGCTTTTTATCCTTAATTCTCCATCCTTGAATACAAGCTTTTTCTTTACGTGGGTTCTCCAGCGTATTGTGATCTGTTTAGCGCAATTTTTTGTTGCTCCTGGAATCAAGCCGTGAGAAAACAAATAATCATCCTTAGAATGGCTCAACTTCATTATTTCTTCCCAAAAAGGAATTGCGTTCTGAATAATAATTTTAGTTTCCCAAACGTACTGGCTTCCCTTTTTTATAAGCACATCATATTCCTGTTTTTCCAAACGGACGTGTTTTTTCTGTATTGTAAATAATTCAGTTGTTCTTGCACCGGAATAAAAGAAAATTTTGCCATAGCGATAAAAGGAGTAGTGCTGCTCTTTTAAATGTTCCAACACCAAATCCAAATAATTCAGTTCTAAAACTTCACGTTGCTTTTTTACAACAGTACGTTTTTGTATATCCCTGGTTAAATTTGTTTCGCAGCACTCATATTCTACCAAGATTATAAAAAGTGCTGAAAAGTATGCTTTGTATTTGTTGAAGTAATCATCTGTAAGGTCAATGTAATCAAATATTTCCTTTAATTGGCTGCGCCTTAAATCGTAAATCCTAATCTTGTCCATCCGCAATTGTTTTGCGGCCTTTTCAAAACGATTGACTGCGTATCTTATTTGATCGAGGTATTCATCAGAAGCTTTCTTTTTAGAAAGTGCCAATCGGAACGCTTCTACTATCAGCAAATCGGGGTTCATTAAGGCTTTTGGCTTTTCGTCCTGTGGAGTATTGTACTTTTTGGTGTAGGGATTGTAGCCTAGTTCTTTTAGCGCTTTTAATTCATCGTCTAAAAGAGCCTGTGTAATCTCACGGCGTTCTTTCAAATCGTGATAGGAATTCATACCTTTTACGACAATGGGCCGCTTTGGCTTTGGAAATTCGGGATCATAAAAATAGTACTGAATTTGCCAGTCTTTCTGAAGTGCAGATTTATTGCAGGTTTTCCAGTTCTTAGGATTGACAGACGGTGTGCTGCAGGAGCATCCGTTTGGAAGCAGGATTCTTTTTGACATAATTTGTAGCTTTAAATTATTCACGATTTTATTCACGATAATGTAGCTACAATGCTGAAGTGTTTTATAAAAAAACGCCGAAAGTCTTTTAGTGGTGTGACTTTCGGCGTTAGCTCCCCCTCTTGGGCTCGAACCAAGGACCCTCTGATTAACAGTCAGATGCTCTAACCAACTGAGCTAAGGAGGAAGGCGTATTGCCTTTTAAAGCGGTGCAAATATAGGGCTAAATTTGTTTTCTGCAAATCTTTTTGAATAAATTTTCTATTATTTTTAGAAAAATTTATCCGCCACTAGTTGATAGATATCTTTACCAAAAGTTAAAGCCATTAGGCTCAATAATATAACCATTCCTACGGTTTGAACGTAGCCAGCCGCTTTTTCTCCCAATCTTTTGCCTGTAATCATTTCGGCAATGGTAAATAGTGCATGTCCACCATCCAATCCTGGAATTGGAAGCAGGTTCATGAAGGCCAGACCTATTGAAAACAATGCTGTAAAATTCCAAATAAATTCCCAGTTCCATTCATCCGGTAATGCTCTGGCAATTCCAACCGGGCTTTTTACATGCTTATAAGCCTCTGTTTTTGGTCGTAAAATCAGTTTGAACTGTTTTACATTATATACCAATAACGACCATGATTCCTTAACCGCAGCAGGTATTGCTTCCCCAACTGTAAGTTGATTGTTTACCAGATAATCTTGTTTCAGCTCTTTCGTTTTTTGCTTGAAGCCTAAAGTGCCGTCTTTACCTACCAAAGCCTTCAATTGAATTACCTCGTTGTTTCTTTTTACGTCAAGCGTAACAGAATCATTTTTATGCTTTCCCAATTCACCGCTAAGCTGATCGAAATAAGCTACTTTCACGCCATTAATCCCAACAATATTGTCACCAATTTTCAAGGAAGCCTTTTGAGCATTTGAGTTTGGAACGATAGAATCAATTTGGATGTTTACTCCTCTCGGTCCCATAAACTGTTTTCCTTCCTTTCCGATGATTTCGGCCTTCATTTCATCCGTCAGAATCAAATCGGTTTTCTTTCCATCACGTTCCACTTGAACATTATCGCCCAATAAAACATCCAATGTCATTCGGTTAAAGTTTGGTTGGTATTTCCCATCAACAGCGATAATCTTGTCGCCATTTCGGAAACCTGCCTTCTGTCCAACTTCGCCAAAAACAAGTCCGTTTTCTTGGATGCGTTCCGTTGAAATATATTTCTGTCCGTAAGTACTATAAACAACAGTGTAAATGAACCATGCCAAGATGATGTTTACAATAATACCACCTAACATAATAATCAAACGTTGCCAAGCCGGTTTAGAGCGAAATTCCCACGGCTGAGGTGGCGATTTCATTTGCTCGGTGTCCATACTCTCATCAATCATCCCCGCAAGTTTCACATAACCGCCAATAGGCAACCATCCAATTCCCCATTCTGTTTCGCCTATCTTCTTTTTTAATAATGAAAAACCCGCATCCATAAAAAGATAGAACTTTTCAACTCTTACTTTGAATATTTTAGCGGCAACATAGTGCCCAAGTTCATGCAGGATTACGAGTACGGAAAGTATGAATAGGATTTGACCTAATTGTATCATTTTGACTTATTTTATTTGAATAACGCACAAAAGTAATGTTTTCTGTTTATTTATTACGGTATAAAATTTTTAGCAGGTTTTAAATGTTTGTTAATAATAAGGAGATGAATTTTTAATACGAAGAATGTCCACTAAATTTATGTTCTAATAAAGAAAACAAAATGCAACAGATTAAAACAGCCCTGCTTTCTTATGGAATGTCGGGCAAGGTCTTTCACGCTCCTTTTCTTGAACTGCACCCAGGTTTTGAGCTTACTGGCTCTTGGGAAAGAAGCAAAAAACTCATTCAAAGCGATTTTCCTGATGTAAAAAGTTATAAAAGTCTTGACGAATTATTGAAAGATGATGTCGATTTGGTCATCGTCAATACTCCCGTCGAAACCCATTATGAATATGCAAAAAAGGTATTGCAGGCAGGCAAGCACGCGCTTGTGGAAAAAGCATTTACTGCAACTGTAAAAGAGGCCGAAGAATTAAAGAAATTGGCTGATAAAAAAGGACTTAAGCTCGCCGTTTTCCAAAACAGAAGATGGGATAGCGATTTTAAAACCGTGAAAGAAGTGGTTGACAATGGCACTCTAGGTGAAATTATCGAAGCCGAGTTTCATTTTGACCGTTATAACCCTAGTCTCAGTATCAAGGGACATAAGGAAACCGCCAATCCCGGAGCTGGAATATTGAAGGATCTAGGTCCGCATCTTATTGATCAGGCATTGTACCTTTTTGGATTTCCCGAAGCCGTTTTTGCAGATATCAGAATTACCCGCGACAAATCTTTGGTCGACGATTATATTGATATTCTACTTTACTATTCCCGCTTTCGCGTAAGACTCAAAGCCGGTTTCTTTGTCCGCGAAGCTGTTCCTTCGTATATCGTTCACGGAAAAAATGGATCGTTTCTGAAAAGCCGTGGTGATGTTCAGGAAGACGCCTTAAAAATGGGAAAAAAACCAACACTTAAAAACTGGGGAACCGAATCCAGAAGCCGTGAAGGCATGCTTCATACGGAAAGCGGAGGAAAAATCATCCACGAAAACATCCCGACACTTACTGGGAACTACTATGATTTCTTTGATGGATTATATAATGCAATCACTGAAAACAAACCAGAACCCGTTACTGCTCAAGAAGGCATCAACACAATGCGCATCATCGAAGCTTCAATAAAAAGCAATCAACAAAAGAAAGTTATTCAATTATAAGCACCTATTTATGGAAAAAAGACAACTCGGCAATACGGATTTACACGTATATCCAATCGCCTTTGGAGGTAATGTTTTTGGATGGACCATCAATGAAAAACAATCATTCGATATATTAAACGGATTTACCAATGCTGGATTCAATTTTATTGATACAGCCGATGTCTATTCGAGATGGGTTCCTGGAAATGAAGGAGGAGAATCGGAGAAAATCATCGGAAAATGGATAAAGGAAAAGAAAAACCGACACGATATTGTGCTTACTACTAAAGTGGGTTCGGATATGGGGAATGGTAAAAAAGGACTCAAAAAAGACTATATTTTTAAAGCCGTTGAAGATTCCTTGAAGAGATTAAAGACAGATTATTTGGATTTATACCAAACCCACTTTGACGATCTCGACACTCCCGTTGAAGAAACACTGGAAGCCTATGATACACTAATCAAACAAGGAAAAATCAGATGGATTGGTGCTTCGAATATAAGCGTGGAAAGATTGAAAGAATCTTTGGCAACAAGTGCCGAAAAAGGATTGCCTTCTTATGAAACCTTCCAACCGCATTATAATTTGTATGAAAGGGAAGCCTTTGAAAATGGATTGGAGCCTGTTTGCCTTGGACATAATTTAGGCGTCATCACCTATTATTCTTTAGAAAGCGGATTCTTGACTGGAAAATACCGTTCAAAAGAAGACCTTAACAAAAGCCCGAGAGGAGGAAAAATGGAAAATTATTTTAACGAAAGAGGTTTCAGAATTTTAGAAGCACTTGATGTTGTAGCGAAGGAATACAATACTACTCCTGCATCAGTTGCTTTGGCTTGGCTGATTCAACGACCATCTGTGAGTGCACCAATTGTGAGTGCGACCAGCCTTTCACAATTAGACAGCATCATTCAAGCTCCTCAATTAAATTTGGATGCTAATTCGATTGCTCTTTTGACAGCCAATAGTGCTTGGTAAATTTTGCACAAGTGAATCTTAATAGTTCGAAAATTCAAATAGGAATAGTAAAAGAGATAAAATGAAAGTATTCATCACCCGAATAATCCCTGAAGCTGGACTGCAACTTTTCCGTGAAGCGGGAATAGAAGTAATCCAATGGGAAGAAAAAAGAGAATTGACACAGGAAGAATTGATTTCGAATTGCAAAAATGTCGACGGATTATTGACCGCCGGTCGAGCCGAAATAAATGCAGAATTTCTTAATGCCTGCAAACATTTGAAAGTGATTTCTTTATACGCAACCGGCTATGACAATGTTGATATTTCCGAAGCTACAAAACTCAAAATTCCAATTGGCCACACTCCAGATGTTTTGAGCAAGGCTACTGCCGATATTGCTTTTCTATTGATGCAGAATGTAGCCCGAAAAGCCTTCTTTCATCATAAAAGAATCCTCAACGACGATTGGAATTTCTTTGAACCTTTGGCAAATATCGGCCAGGATCTGCAAGGAAAAACACTTGGGATTTTTGGTTTGGGAAAAATTGGTTTTGAGATGGCACGTGCTTCAAAGGGTGCTTTCGACATGAACATCCTTTACCACAACCGAAGCAACAATCAAGAAGCAGAAGAAAAACTCGGAGCCAAAAAAGTAACTTTTGAGGAATTATTAGCGCAAAGTGATGTGATTTCGGTTCACGCCAATCTTTCGGACGAAACCAAAAACCTTTTCAACAAGCAAGCTTTTGCCAAGATGAAACCGAATGCGATTTTCATCAATACGGCTCGTGGGCCGATACACAACGAGACCGATTTATTGGAAGCGTTGCAAAACAAAACCATTTGGGGAGCCGGATTGGATGTTACAAATCCAGAACCAATGGATAAAAACAATGTCCTTTTGAATTTGCCTAATGTTGCCGTTTTGCCACACATCGGTTCATCTACAGAAGAAACAAGAAACGATATGGCTATTCTTTCTGCCAAAAATGCAATTGCTGGAATGAAAGGCGAAAGACTCCTTAAGGTGGTAAATCCGGAAGTTTATCCGTAAATACTATAACGTATTGCTTTTTTTCAAGTTTTAATTTTACTAACAAAATTGAAATCTTATGAAAGCGGAAACAATACAATTAAAATTCAAGGACGACGGAACGATACCAAACAGCAAATTGCCATTGCTCATTTATAAGAATGTTTTTTCAGAAGAAAAGGCAAATGCTGACTTCATCACCAAGCATTTCGAAGACCGAGATTGGAGTAATTCTTGGAAAAATGGAGTGTATGATTATCACCATTATCACAGCAATACGCATGAAGTTTTGGGTGTTTACAGTGGCTATGCAACGATTTTATTTGGAGGCGAAGAAGGAAACGCCTTTAGCATCGAAGAAGGCGATGCTGTTGCCATTCCCGCTGGCGTAGGTCATAAACTTATCCAAGCTTCGGAAGACTTCGGTGTGATCGGTGCTTATCCGAATGGAATGAGCTACGACCTCAAGAAAGGCAATCCAGAAGAACGTCCCGAAGCAGATCAGAATATAGAAAAAGTTCCCTTGCCGGATACCGATCCCGTATATGGAAAAATGGAAGGATTGGTTTCGCTTTGGCGCGAAAAATAGCTTTATAAAAAAAAGTTGTAATTTTGCACCAAAATGCAGCAGATGGTCAAGATAGGCAACATAGAATTACCCGATTTCCCTTTATTATTAGCTCCAATGGAAGATGTGAGCGATCCGCCTTTCCGCAGATTGTGCAAGCTTCATGGTGCCGATTTGATGTATAGTGAATTCATCTCTTCTGAGGGATTGATTCGTGATGCCATAAAAAGCCGTCAGAAGTTGGATATTTTCGATTATGAACGACCTGTCGGCATCCAGATTTTTGGTGGCGATGAAGAAGCGATGGCTATGTCGGCTAAAATTGTGGAAGCCGTAAATCCTGATTTGATTGATATCAACTTCGGTTGTCCCGTAAAAAAAGTCGTTTGCAAAGGTGCTGGAGCAGGAGTTTTGAAAGATGTGGATTTGATGGTGCGTTTGACTAAAGCTGTTATCCGAAGCACGCATCTTCCTGTAACTGTGAAAACACGTTTGGGTTGGGATGAAAATTCTATCAACATTGATGAAGTTGCCGAAAGACTACAAGATATTGGAGTTCAAGCCTTGACTGTTCATGCTCGAACAAGAGCCCAGATGTACAAAGGTCATTCCGATTGGACGCATATCGAAAGAATCAAAAACAACCCTAGAATTACAATGCCTATATTTGGAAACGGTGATATCGATTCAGCCGAAAAAGCATTGGAATATAAAAACAGATTTGGTCTTGATGGAATGATGATTGGCCGTGCGGCTATCGGTTATCCATGGATTTTCAATGAAATCAAGCATTATTTTGAAACGGGAGAACATCTGCCAAAACCAAATATAGAGGCACGAGTTGAAGCTGCCAAAAACCATTTGCAATGGGCAATGGATTGGAAAGGTGAAAAACTGGGTATCTTGGAAACCAGAAGACACTATACGAATTATTTTAAAGGATTGCCCAACTTCAAGGAGTTCAGATCCAGAATGGTTTCAAGCGAAAACCCTGAACTCATCTTCGCTACTTTCAACGAAGTATTGCAGCGATACAGCAGAATGGAATTGGTATAAAAATAAAAAAGGTGAAATTACTTCCACCTTTTTTGCCCCAAATCTACCATAAACTTAACCTACTAATGTTATGGTCCACCAAATGTATTTCGCTGATAATGAATCGACAAAAAAATCCGATAAACTGCACATTAATCCGTTGTAATGCATTTTTGAGAAATTTTTAGTAAGCCCTGGCATCATTCCCTTCATAGAAATTGATGAACGCTTTATTCACAACTCTGTTACCTCCTGGTGTTGGATAATCTCCTGTAAAATACCAATCCCCTAGGTTTTTTGGACATGCTTTGTGCAGATCTTCAACCGTCTGGAAGATGATTTTAACCTCAGCGTTTATTTCCGGAGAACTCAACATTTCGGCAATCTTATCTGAAATTTCCTGAGGTTCGAAAGGCGCATATATTTCGGTAACATAATTTACAACCTCATTGTCGTCAAGGTTTTCTTGTGACTTACACTTTTTGTAAACCTCATCTACGATATGGTATAGATTTCTTTCTTTCAATAATTCTAATGACGCTCTAAAGGCAACCAAACCTTCCAATTTTGCCATATCAATTCCGTAGCAATCAGGATAACGGATTTGTGGTGCCGATGAAACAACAATAATACTTTTTGGTTTCAAGCGGTCCATCATTTTGATGATACTCATTTTTAGTGTCGTACCACGAACGATACTGTCGTCAATAATCACCAAATTATCAGTAGGCTTAATTACACCATAGGTAACATCATAAACGTGTGCCACCAAGTCATCACGACTGCTATCTTCGGTAATGAAAGTCCTTAGTTTTGCATCCTTAATCGCAACTTTTTCCGTTCGGATTTTTACAGCCAATAATTCCTGAAGCGTTTCCTTTGTCAAGGTATTTCGATTTTCAAGGATATAATTGTTTTTTCTTTGGTTCAAGAAATCCTGAGCCGCTTCAACAATTCCGTAAAAAGAAGTTTCGGCCGTATTTGGAATATAAGAGAAAACCGTGTTGTCTGTATCGTTATCAATTGCCTTTAAAACTGCTGGCAAGATCAATTTTCCAAGATCTTTTCTTTCCTGATAAATTTCTGCATCGCTTCCTCTGGAAAAATAAATTCTTTCGAAAGAACATGCTTTTTTTACTGTAGGAACGATGATTTCTTCTTCGGTAACTTTTCCGTTTTTCTTGATGATCAAGGCATTTCCTGGCTGAAGTTCTTTAATTTTTTCAAAATCAAGGTTGAAAACAGTTTGAATAACAGGTCTTTCCGAAGCGACAACAACAATTTCATCATCTTCATAAAAATAAGCCGGACGGATTCCTGCCGGATCTCTGAAGACAAAAGCATCGCCATGGCCGAAAAGTCCTGCCATTGCATAACCTCCATCCCAACCTTTCGAAGCTCTTTTCAAGATTTTCTTTACATCCAATCGTTCGGCAATTACCGGAGAAGCTTCTCTTTTCGAAAGTCCTTCGTTCTTGCAATCCAAGTATAAATCGGTAACCTCATCATCAAGGAAATGGCCGATCTTTTCCATTACAGTAACGGTATCCGCCATTTCTTTTGGATGCTGTCCTAATTCAACCAAACTATTAAAAAGCTGGGTTACATTGGTCATGTTGAAATTTCCTGCAACGATAAGATTTCGATGCATCCAGTTGTTCTGACGAAGGAATGGATGAACGCTTTCGATGCTATTTTTACCAAAAGTACCATAACGAACGTGGCCTAAAAACAACTCCCCGATGTAAGGAATGTTTCGTTTTTGTGCCGTAACATCGTCTGCATATTCTGGATGAGAAGCCAATTCATCGTTGATTCTGTCGTTGATTTGCTTGAAAACATCTTGAATCGGTTGTGGATCGTTGGAACGAACTCTGCTGATGTAACGCTCTCCCGCTTCAACATCCAATTTTATACTTGCAAAACCTGCTCCGTCTTGGCCTCTATTGTGTTGTTTTTCCATAAGGAGATACATTTTTTGTATCCCGTAGAAAGCCGAACCGTATTTTTCCTTATAAAACTCGAGTGGTTTTTTTAATCGTAAAAGGGCAATACCACATTCGTGTTTAATTGAATCGCTCATTTTGTTGTAGTTGTTGTGTAGTTATTATCATTGAACAGATTCACAAATTATTACAGATACTGTTAGGGGCAATTTCTGAATCTGGTCTTATTTATTTTTAATCAAAAACGCCCCGTTTCCGAGGCGTGTTTTTTTATTGTAATGCTATGTCAAATTGTGTCAAGGCTCTGAATTGTTTCAGCCTGTTTACAACTTCTTCTTTCTCAAGGTCAACCATTCTTTCAGTTCCGAATTTCTCCACACAGAAAGAAGCAAGGTTTGAACCGTAGATGATTGCGTTTTTCATATTTTCGAAAGAGATGTTTTCGCTTTGCGTAATATATCCTGCAAAACCTCCAGCGAAAGTATCTCCAGCTCCTGTCGGGTCGAAAACTTCTTCAAGCGGTAAAGCTGGTGCAAAGAAAACTTCTTTGTTGTGGAATAATAAAGCGCCGTGCTCTCCTTTTTTGATCACCACATATTTTGGTCCCATCGTATGGATTTTGGCAGCAGCCTTTACTAGAGAATATTCTCCTGAAAGCTGACGCGCTTCTTCATCATTGATGGTGATTACGTCTACTCTTTTGATTACGTCCAATAATTCCGGTAAAGCACAATCCATCCAAAAGTTCATTGTATCTAAAACGACCAATTTTGGCTGTACTTCCATTTGATCTAAAACACTGCTTTGAACCAACGGATGCAAGTTTCCAAGCAAAACCACATCTGAATTTTTATAATCCTGTGGTACTTTTGGTTGAAAATCGGCCAAAACGTTTAATTCTGTTACCAAAGTATCTCTCGAATTCAAATCGTTATGGTAACGACCACTCCAAAAGAATGTTTTTCCTCCCTGAACAATTTCCAAACCTGAAATATCAATATTTCTTTCGGTCAATAAATCTAAATGTTCTTGTGGAAAATCGTCACCTACTACTGAAACAATAGCTGCTTTTAGATTGAAAAAAGAAGCCGAAAGCCCGATATACGTAGCCGCTCCACCTAAAATTTTATCTGTTTTCCCGAAAGGAGTTTCAATAGCGTCGAAAGCAACTGTCCCGACAATAAGCAATTTGTTCATTTGTTACGTTTGGAATTAAGGCGCAAAGATACTTTATAACTTACAAAGTTGCAACGTTTTGAAATTGTAAAGTTTTACTAATTTATTAACCTGAAAAATAAGCATTTAGAGCATATTTTTACCCTCTCTCTCGTAATAAGCATCGACCGAAAGCTGGTCACCAAGCGAAGCCATAACCGCCAACTCATCACATCTTTCGTTTTGAGGATGATTATTGTGGCCTTTAATCCATTTGAAATCAACCTGGTGCTTGCGATAAATTTTAAGGAAGCGCATCCATAAATCGGGGTTTTTCTTGCCGGTAAAGCCTTTTTTCTCCCAACCAAAAACCCATTTTTTCTCTACAGAATCCACTACATATTTAGAATCGGAAATAACCAAGACTTTTGTGCCTTGCAATTTGAGTTTTTCCAAACCTACAATTACCGCTAAAAGTTCCATTCTATTATTGGTCGTCAGGCGGAAACCTTCGTAGAATTCTTTTCTGTATGGTTTTCCAACCCATTCCATTACAACGCCATAACCGCCTTTTCCAGGGTTGCCTTTTGCCGCGCCATCTGTATATATGTGTACGTCGTGAGAATTCAAAGTTATACGTTATGAGTTATGAGTTTTTCTATTACTTGTGGAAAAAATTCGTGTTCGAGGCCGTGTACCTTTTCTGCTATATCTTCGGCAGAAACACATTCTTCAACCGAAACACTTTTTTGAAAGATGATGTCTCCCTCATCATAATGTTCGTCTATATAATGAATCGTAATTCCGGTTTCAGATTCTTTATTTTCAAGAATTGCTCGATGAACATTCATTCCATACATCCCTTTTCCGCCGTATTTTGGCAACAATGCAGGATGAATATTAATAATTTTGTTAGGATAAACTTCAATTATATTTTGAGGAAATTTCCATAAAAAGCCAGCCAAGACAATCAAATCGGGTTGAAAATGATTTACTTTATCAAGCACAATTTCAGCAGAAAGATCTTCTCTTGAAAAAACAAAAGTATCCACATTTAAGCTTTTTGCTCTCTCTAAAACCATTGCATTTGGATTATTAGAAAAAACCGCTACAACTTTGGCCGTATTGGTTTTGTTGAAGTGCAAAATGATGTTTTCGGCATTGGTTCCCGAACCCGAAGCAAATAGGAGTATCTTTTTCATTTTCTGGCTGAAATTATTACGCAAAAAAAAGAATAATAAATGATAATAAATAAATTTTAGAAGCCTTTGTGAAATAAATTTTATAAATTAGTACTCATATTTATTAACTAAAACGTGGTTTTAAAATAAAGTTTTTTATTTTTGCCAACAAATTAAATTTTAAAATTAAAGATTATGTCAGACATTGCATCAAGAGTAAAAGCGATTATCGTAGACAAATTAGGCGTTGACGAAAACGAAGTTGTATTAGAAGCAAGCTTCACAAATGATTTAGGAGCTGATTCGTTAGACACTGTTGAGCTTATTATGGAGTTCGAAAAAGAATTTGATATTCAAATTCCAGACGACCAAGCGGAAAACATCGCTACTGTTGGTCAGGCTATTTCTTACATCGAAGAAGCTAAAAAATAATAAATTCACACCCGCTTGATAATTCCTTGTCAGCGGGTGTTATTATTTTTTCAAATTAAAATTACAGATTGATTTTCAATCATATAAATAAAAATATTGCATAATACCTATGTCTTTTTATGATTTTACATAGAAGAAAACATAGGTATTATTTGTTTACATAGAAACTAAAAATTTTACGTATGGTATTAAAGCGGGTTGTTGTAACAGGATTAGGAGCTCTTACTCCTATTGGAAATTCAATCGAAGAATACTGGAATGCTTTAATTAACGGCGTTAGCGGTGCGGCTCCAATTACTTATTACGACACAGAAAAACACAAAACAAAGTTTGCCTGCGAAGTAAAAAACTTCAATATTGAAGACTACATGGACCGCAAGGAATCTCGTAGATTGGATAAATTTGCACAATATGCTATTGCCGCAAGCGATGAAGCTATTAAAGATGCAGGGCTTAACGACGAAAATATCGACAAGCAAAGAGTAGGCGTTATTTGGGGTGCAGGAATCGGCGGATTGGAAACTTTCCAAGAAGAAGTGATGTACTATGCCAAAGGCGATGGAACTCCAAAATTCAACCCTTTCTTTATCCCGAAAATGATTGCCGATATAGCTCCAGCTCATATCTCTATGAGAAATGGCTATATGGGTCCAAATTATACAACTGTTTCAGCATGTGCTTCTTCTGCAAATGCCTTAATCGATGCTTTCAATTACATCCGTTTAGGAATGTGTGATGTTATCGTTTCTGGAGGTTCGGAAGCGGCCGTTACTATTGCGGGAATGGGAGGTTTTAATTCTATGCATGCCCTTTCTACAAGAAACGAAAGTCCAGAAACTGCTTCAAGACCTTTTGATGCTACTCGTGACGGATTTGTTTTAGGTGAAGGTGCAGGTGCTTTGGTTTTGGAAGAATACGAACATGCAAAAGCCCGTGGAGCAAAGATTTATTGCGAAATTGGCGGTGGCGGGATGTCTTCTGATGCTTACCACTTAACGGCTCCACATCCGGAAGGAATTGGCGTTATCGCTGTAATGAAAAACACTTTGAGAGATGCCGGAATGAATCCTGAAGATGTTGACCATATCAACACGCACGGAACTTCTACACCTCTTGGAGATGTTGCGGAATTGAAAGCAATTAGTGCTGTTTTTGGAGATCACGCTAAGAACATCAACATCAATTCTACAAAATCAATGACAGGACACTTGCTTGGTGCTGCCGGTGCGATTGAAGCGATTGCTTCAATCCTAGCCATGAAGCACGGTATTGTTCCTCCAACAATCAATCATACGGTTGTGGATGAAAACATTGATCCATCTTTGAATTTGACACTCAACAAACCACAAAAAAGAGAAGTAAATGTAGCAATGAGCAACACTTTTGGTTTTGGTGGTCATAATGCTTGTGTTCTATTCAAAAAAATAGCAGAGTAATTTTAATGGGTTTTCTCAATAAAATATTTACAAAATCCCGTTCTCAAGAAGACGGGATTTTTTTTAGTGAAATTGAAAAAATAGTTGGCTTTAAGCCAATTAATCTCGATTGCTATAAAAAAGCTTTTACGCATCGCTCCTTAAACAAGCTCGATAAAAACGGAAAGCCTATCAGCTACGAGCGACTTGAATTTCTAGGCGATGCAATGCTGAGCTCGGTGATTGCTGCGCACCTTTTCAATAAAGTTCCAAACGGCGATGAAGGCTACCTGACCAAAATGCGTTCAAAAATCGTAAGTCGGGAGCATTTGAACGAATTAGGAAGGGATTTGAATCTCATTCGATTTGTAGAGAGCAAAGTACCCACACAGCATTTTGGCGAAAACATACACGGAAATATATTTGAGGCCCTGGTTGGTGCTATTTATTTGGACCAAGGCTATCCGCAATGCGAAAAATTCATACAAAAAAGAGTCATAGAACCTTATGTTGATATTGCGCGTTTGGAAGGAAAAGTAATCAGCTACAAGAGTTTATTGATAGAATGGTGTCAAAAAGAAAAAAGAGTTTTCCATTATGATGTCTTTGAAGACAATGCCATCACCGGCGAGCGTCTTTTCGGTGTTAAATTAAGTATTGATGACAAAGTGATTGCAAAAGCGAGAGCTACCTCAAAAAAGAAAGCTGAAGAAAAAGCCTCCCAAAGGGCCTATTTTGCATTTCAAGAAAAAATTAACACAAAATAAAATTAAATTCTCAAAACTATATCGTTTTCGTTGATAAATTAACGTTAAGTTCAATTTATTACTCCTTTTTCTGATTAAGAAACCCTATATTTACGGCTTATTTTTTATCAAAAATGGTCCTTCATAAATTACTTATTGATGAATTTGACGAAATTGATTATGAACTAATTGCCATTCATACTTCATTGGAAGATTATCGTCTGGCCTATTTTATCAATCAAAAATTGCCTATTCTTTTAAGTAAGAGTAAGGAAGATATTCAAATCACTACAAAGGAAGGCGAAGTCTATTTTTCGAAATACAAATATGAAAATTTAAAAGAAGAAGTTTGCTGGAGCCTTATCCAGAATAAAAATGAAATCACGGCATTGGATCAAAACAACAAAGCTAATTTATTTACAAACTCCGTTCTAGAAATTTCAACCAGCGTTTATTTCCTGCCCGAATTCAAAAAAGTAGATTATTTTTTGAAAGTAGAAAATGCGGAAGAAACAGTAGATTTAATTATTAACAACATAAATACAATTGATAGGGTTTCAACAGTTTACAAAGTCGAAACTGATAAAATCAAATCAAAAAACAATTTAATTTTTTAAAAGCAATGTCAACAAACAAAAAAACTAAAATTGTAGCTACCCTAGGCCCTGCATGTAGTACAAGAGAAGTATTGAAAAATATGATTGATGCGGGAGTTAATGTTTTCAGAATCAATTTTTCTCATGCCGATTATTCAGATGTGAAGGAAAGAATCGACATGATTCGTTCATTAAACGATGAATATGGCTACACAACTGCTATTTTAGCCGATTTACAAGGACCTAAACTTCGCGTTGGAGTAATGAAGGAAGATGTTGTGGTGAATCCAGGCGATATCATTACTTTCCAGACTGCAGAAGATGTTCCAGGAACAGCAGAAAGAGTGTATATGAACTACAAGGAATTTCCTAGAGACGTTAAATCAGGCGAGAAAATCCTTTTGGATGATGGAAAATTAATGTTTGAAGCATTGGAAACGAACGGAACTTCTGAAGTTGTTTGTAAAGTAATTCAAGGTGGTCCGTTAAAATCAAAAAAAGGAGTTAACCTTCCAAACACTAAGGTTTCGCTTCCTGCTTTGACTAAGAAAGATATTAAAGATGCACTTTTTGCAATTGAAAATCAAGTAGACTGGATTGCACTTTCATTTGTTAGAACTGCCGAAGATTTGATCGAACTTCAAGATTTGATCATGGAACATTCTGCTCATAAAATTCCAATCATTGCCAAAATCGAAAAGCCTGAAGGTGTAGAAAACATAGATAAGATTGTGGCTTATTGCGATGGTTTGATGGTAGCCCGTGGAGATTTGGGTGTTGAAATCCCTGCTCACGAAGTTCCATTGATTCAGAAAAAACTAATCAACAGAGCCAAAACTGCTAGAATCCCTGTTATTGTTGCTACTCAAATGATGGAAACGATGATCACAAGCCTTACGCCAACACGTGCAGAGGTAAACGACGTGGCCAACTCTGTAATGGATGGAGCTGATGCGGTGATGCTTTCTGGAGAAACTTCTGTAGGTAACTACCCAGTTCAGGTTATTGAGAAAATGACACAGATTATTGAAGCGGTTGAGGATTCTCCACTAATTCAAGTACCTCAAAATACACCACAAGTTAGAACAAAAAGATTCATCACTAAATCTATTTGTCACCACGCTGCTATGATGGCCAATGTTATCAAAGCGAAAGCAATTTGTACTTTGACCAATAGTGGTTATACGGCTTTCCAAATTTCGGCTTGGCGACCACAGGCACATATTTTGGTCTTTACTTCAAACAAAAATATCTTAACGCAATTGAACCTGCTTTGGGGGGTAAAATCATTCTACTACGACAAATTCGTGAGTACTGATGACACAGTTACCGATGTAAACGAAATTGCAAGAGAAAAAGGATACGTTGAAAAAGGCGATTTCTTAATCAACCTTGCCGCAATGCCGGTAACTGATAAAGGAATGGTAAATACGTTGAGAGTTTCTGAAATGGAATAACTTTCAAACCAATAAAAAAAGGCCGTCTAAATTATAGACGGCCTTTTTTTATCTCTTCCCTTCCCATTCTGCAAAAAACTGCTTCAGAAAATCTTCCATGTAGCGATGGCGCTCTTCAGCAATTGCTTTTCCTGTTTTGGTATTCATTTTGTCTTTTAACAGCAAAAGTTTTTCGTAAAAATGTGTAATCGTTGGGCTATTTGAGTTTTTATACTCTTCCTTGCTCATATTCATATTCGGACGGATTTCAGGATCGTGTAGCGTTCTATTTTTAAATCCGCCATAATTGAAGCACCTTGCAATTCCGATGGCACCAATGGCGTCTAAACGGTCCGCATCTTGAACAATATCCAAATCTATCGAACTGAATTTCTTTTCGAAATTGCCTCCCTTAAACGAAATGTTTTCGATGATTTTAATCACGTGGTCAATCACATCTTCTTCAACTTTTTCTTTTTCCAAAAAAGCTTTGGCCGTTTTTGGTCCGACCGTTTCATCACCATTGTGAAATTTACTATCGGCAATATCGTGCAACAAAGCTCCTAACTGACAAACCAGTAAATTACATTTTTCGCTCTTCGCGATAAGCAAAGTGTTTTTATAAACCCTTTCAATGTGAAACCAATCGTGTCCGCCTTCGGCATCTTTCAATTTTTCCTTTACGAAATTGATTGTGGTTTCAATTAATTTTTGATTTTCCATTCGTTTTTAAGCATAAAAAAATGTTGAATTTCAAGAACATGCTCAAAATTCAACATTTTAAAATTATAGAATTTAGATTTACAGTTTAGCAGGTTCCACCCATTTAAAAATCTGCGATTCAGCAGGAATTACCAATCGCTCCGAAATTTTAGCCATACGAGCCGGTAATTTCATCAAATAATCCCTTGCTTTTTCAGCTTCACTTGTCAGTCCGTTGATTTTATCAATTTCCCATTTGTCGATAAGCTTCTGCATAATATCTACATAATCGCTTGCGGTGTAAACGCCAATCCTTTGCGCAGAATCAGAGAAACTTTCAAAAGCAGAGCTGATTTTCTCGCCCGATTCTCTTAAAAATTGAGCCGGCATTACGATTTTTTGCTTCATCATGTATTGGAAGGCCAGCATCATTTCGCTTGGATCTACCTTAAAAATCTGGTTTACAAATTCGCTGTAGGCCATGTGGTGACGCATTTCGTCTCCGGCAATCATCTTGCAAATTTTAGACAACTTATTGTCGCCGTATTTTTTTGCCAATTGTGCCACACGATTATGCGAAACATAAGTAGCCAACTCTTGGAAACTCGTATAAACGAAGTTTTTGTAAGGATCGCGTCCGGTTCCGATATCAAAACCATCGGCAATTAAATGTTGTGTCGTAATTTCGATTTCGCGCATGTTCACACGACCCGACAAATAAAGGTATTTGTTCAATAAATCACCGTGACGGTTTTCTTCACTGGTCCAGTTTCTAACCCATTTCGACCAGCCGTTTGCTTCAATTTGGTCCACACCTTCTACATCCATCAACCAAGATTCGTAGGTTGGCAAAGCTTCTTCAGTAATGGTATCGCCAACAAGCGTTACCCAAAAATCATACGGTAAATCTTTGGCTATTTCTCTCAGCTCTCTGACTTCTTCAAAGAAGTTTTCGTCCTGTGAATTGGGCAAAAAGTCTGTTGGTTGCCAAATCGTTTCAATTGGAATAAGAAATTGATCCACGAAAGTGTCAATTTTCTTTTCCAACAATTGCATTACTTCTAGTCTTACGTTGTGTAGTGACATTTTTACTTTAGATTTTAGATTTTAGATTTCAGATTGCTCTCAAATCAAATCCTTATAATTTAACTGAATCTACCACCGCTTTTTCTGTCATCTGCATAATCTCTTCAAACGGATAATCTTTGACGGCTAATGGTTTATGGACTGTAAAGGTAAGGCGATTTCCTAAACCAAATGGGAAAAAGCCATATTTAACAAATTTCCAAGAATTATTTATCGTAATCGGAACAATATAGGCCGATGGCGCGTATTTGCATAAAATTTTCAATCCGTTGTGGGCAAACTCCTTCGGAACCCCTGTTTTGCTTCTAGTGCCTTCCGGAAAAATTACCGCCGAACGTTTGTGTTTTTCGATATAATCTGCCAAAATTTTAATCGTTGGAATAGCCTGTTTTGGATCCTTTCTGTCTATAAGTACGGAACCGCCGTGTTTTAGGTTGTAGGAAATACTCGGAATCCCTTTGCCAAGTTCTTTTTTGCTGACAAATTTTGGATGGAATTTTCGCATGAACCAAATAATACCGACAATATCATACAAACTTTGATGATTGGCTACAAATATCACTGGAACGCCTTTCGGAATAAAATCTCTGTTCTCCACCTTATAGGTTGTTCCTAATAGATGTCCGATTCTTAGCAATATAAGATTGAGATAATCGACACTTTTTTTATGTGCCTGATAGCCAAAAACATTGAAGCATATCCATTGTATCGGATGAAAAATCACCAATGTAAGTAGGAATAAAACCATACTAACAAAAGATATTGGATATGATAAGATTTTTTCCATTTTTCTTAAAAATTGAACGCAAAAATAGGAAATATATATTGTTTGGAAAAATTAGCTATGCGTGCCTACTATCTAATAAAAAACCCATCTTAATCGATGGGTTTAAAATGAAATTTTTATTCTATAATGTAACTTTCAACAATTGTTTCTTTTTTCCTTTTCTTCCTATGAAATATACAGCTTCATTGCTCAAAGCTCCATTAGACACCATAAAAGGGACCTCGCTATCCTTATCGTCCAGGATTTCCTGATAATCAAAATCTCCATTTTCTTTGATTCGGATAACATTGAGATTAGAACGTTTTTTACTGGTTTGCCCAAATTGAATTCTGTCGTTACGCAACTTTTTTACTTTTTCGCCAGTATTGATAAAGAAAAAAGTATCATCTCCCTTGATAGTAGAAGTGTAAGAAATGTAAGATTCATCACCTCCGGTAGCTTGACGCTTGTTGATGTTTCTAGCCCAAACAATATCGCCAGATGTATCTATTTTTGCACTCACAATATCATCATAATGGTAGGTTGTGGTGGTATGAAAACCGCCATTTGGAGTACTCATGGTATGCGTGACAACGTAAAACTCTTCTGCATTAAAGACAATATCATTTTTTTGTGTAATCAGGATTTTCCTGAAAGAAAGATTTTTTAATTCTTTGTCTTTTTCCTTCCCGTACTTGTCAACTATAAATTGAGCAGTAAAAGGATTGTATTTTGATTTTTTGATCTCTAATGTCGTAGGGTCCAATTCAAAATAGCTTATCCCTTTGAACCTATAATCTTTTCTGTCAGAATAAAACCCGATACAAGTTAGCCTATCCGAGAAAATGATTGTTTTTAGTGATGCTGCAAAATGTTCTTCCGTATCAAAAACCTGAGTTTTCTCACTATCTTTTGTAATCCTTGTTAATTCATATTGGTATTTTCCGCCTTCCTTTTTCTTCTTTTTTTCAGTTGTATAGGCTTTACCTAAAAGATACAAGGTATTGCCGTCTTTTGAAACATCGATATTTTCATATCTGAATTTCCTGTCCTTGATGTCTCTTTTAAAAGTATGATCGATTTTTTTGTTCAGGCTATTGTCAAAGAGAAACAACCTGTGGGTTTCGGTCTTGCTGTCCTTTATGTCCACCGTAACTGCAAATGCTGTCCTGTCTTCATTAATGATCATTGAAGCTCCAGAATCATTATCTACACTTGAAGAAGCTGAGAAAAAGCTAAACTGTTTTACTTCTTCACTTTTTAGCTTGAAAAGCTCTTTCTTGGTAAAAACAAAATCATTTATGTTTGCCGTATTGGAAGAACACAGAAATGCTTTTTCATCTTTGTTGTATAAAAAATCGATGATATGAATTTCATCACCATTCATAATTAATCCCAAAACAGAACTTTGTTTAACCGCCTCCGCATATTTCATCTCATACTCGAAATCCTTGATTAGCTTCATCGATGAATCATAATGCTCAAAATAATATCCATATCCTCTGGAAAAAAATCCGCCACTAAACGACCTCACAATTACAACTCCTCCTTTACCATCATCTTCAACCAAAACAATATTGGAATTTTTATATTCATCTTTAAAGACTTCACTTTTTTGCATTTCAAAAGGAATGTCTTGTGCTTTCGCACCTGTTGCTAAAAGACAGATTGTGAGAACGTAAAATAATCTTTTCATTATTGATGTTTGTTTTTGTAGTTGTTTTCGTCGGCAATTTAAATAAAAAATCCCGTCGTTGAACGGGATTTGAATTTATTTATTTTCCTTGAAATTCGGGCTTCCTTTTCTCAAGAAATGCCGTTGTTCCTTCCTTGAAATCTGCAGTTCCGAAGCAATACCCGAACGCTTTGATTTCAGTTTCATAACCGTTTACGCCATCTTTAAAATTAGCATTAATGGCCTTGATTGCTTTTGAAATCGCTACTGGAGAATTCTTGATGATTTTCTGTGCAATGCTGTTGCATAACTCTAAAAGTTCGGCTTGTGGTACAACATAATTTACCAAACCATTTTGTTTAGCTTCTTCACCAGTTAACATTCCAGCGGTCATGATCATCTCCATTGCTTTTCCTTTTCCAACCAATTGTGGCAAACGTTGTGTTCCACCGTAGCCTGGAATTACTCCCAAGGAAACTTCTGGCAAGCCCATTTTTGCATTCTCTGAAGCTACCCTGAAATGACACGACATAGCCAATTCCAATCCGCCTCCAAGTGCAAATCCGTTTATGGCTCCAATGACTGGTTTTTTTAGATTTTCAACAAAATCGAACAATAATTCTTGTCCTTGTTGTGCCAATTGAGCTCCTTCTTCTACAGAGAAATTTGCAAATTCAGAGATGTCAGCTCCTGCTACAAATGCTTTTTCACCAGAACCTGTCAAGACGATAACTCGAGTTGCCTCGTCAGTTTCGGCTGTTTTGAAAGCTTCGTGCAATTCTGCAATGGTGGCTTTATTTAAAGCATTTAATTTTGTTGGACGATTAATGGTAATCGTTGTGATATTGTTTTCGGTGGCAACTAAAATATTTTCGTAGCTCATGATTTTGTTTTTGATTATATATTCGATATTGTGATTCAGAAAGTTTCCAAAGTTCTAAAAAATTAATTTAATAGCCCTGACTGGAAGGAAAATCCTTTTTATTTTTTCTTTAAAAATAAAAAGATTTGGAAGGAAGGCAGGAAAATGGATGAAACAAATGCCCAAGCCTTTCGCTCCAATTATTCATTAATTATAGGTAGTGAAACCGTGAAAATCGTGCCTTTTCCTAAATTACTTTCAAACGTAATGGTTCCTTTATAATTTTCGATGATGTTTTTGATGATTCCAAGTCCGAGGCCCATTCCGCTGTTTTTGGTGGTGAATTTTGGTTCGAAAATATGCGAAGCATTGTATTCTTCTATCCCAATTCCGTTGTCTTCGACGGTAATCAAAACGGTATCTTTTATCTTTTTGACGGCAACTATTATCGACTTGTTTTCCTGATGGTCTGGAATGGCTTGGATGCCGTTTTTAACCAAATTCGTAATGATTCGGATGAGTTGTGTTCTGTCCATCACGGTAATGATTTCCTTTTCTTCGGAATGGAAATAGATGTAATCTTCGTTGAAAATTTCGAGGGCAAGCTCCACGATATTTACCACATTGAGCGTTTCGTTTTGTTGCGCCGGCATCGAAGCAAAATTCGAAAAAGCCGAAGCCACGGAGCTCATCGTGTCGATTTGCTGGATCAAGGTTTCGGAATAATCCTTTAATTTTTGCTTTACTTCGGGATCGTTCGGGTCGAATTTCCTTTGGAAACTCTGCACCGTCAAACGCATTGGCGTTAGCGGATTCTTGATTTCGTGTGCGACTTGTTTTGCCATATCGCGCCATGCCTGCTCGCGCTCGCTTTGGGCAAGTTTCAAGGCGCTTTCCTCAAGCTTGTCGACCATTCCGTTATAGGCATTTATCAATAAACTGACTTCCTGTGAACTGTCTTCCAACTCGATTTTCTCGTTTTTTTGGTTCAGACTGGTTTCGGTTATTTTATCAGAAATGGACTTCAACGATTTGGTGATGTAGCTCGAAAGGAAATACGCCAAGGCGAAAGCGATAATCAACATAAAGGAATACACCTGGCCAAGTCGGATTAGGAAATTTCGAAGCTCACGGTCGTAAAAACCATCGTCTTCTATATACGGAAGATTCAGAATCCCGAGTGGCTTGAACTTTAAATCCTTGATTTGGCTAAAGGAAGAACGGTATTTTTTCCCGTCGATGTTTTGAATATCCACATAGCGTTTTTCCATCGAAGATTGCACGAGGCCTAGTACATAATTTGGAATTGGTGGAGCAATGGTATCAATTGAAAACGAAGCTTTAGAAGATTTGAGCAATTTTCCCTTCAGGCTATAAATGTTAATCTGAAGGCTATGAATATCGGCCAGCTCGTGGATTTTATCCTTGAAAATTAAGGGTAAATTTTCCTCTGATAACGGATAAGTAGTCGTGGCCAAAATAAAATTGATGTGCTCCTTGATGGCGTTTTCCTTACGTTCGAGACGTTCCTGATGGTAGTCTTTTGCTTCTTTTTTGAACTGGACAATCGAGATAGAAGCCATCAAAACCGACGCGATCAAGGTCAGTAAGATCATCGAAAGAAAGATTCTTATCCTTAATGAAACACGTTTTATTTTGACGTTTTTAAGCATTTACGACTGGTTTCTTTGGCGAATTCTTTTATAAAATTTAAAGCCAAGCATTATGATTACCGAAAACAAAATGATGCCGACAACACCATAAATCCAATTGACGGCGCTTTTCAGTACGACTAAAAATACAACGGCAAAAAGGATGATGGTTGCGCCTTCGTTCCACAAGCGCATAAAGTTTGAGCTATGTTTTATCTCGTCCTTCTGTAATTGCAGGTAAATTTGGTGGCATTTTAAATGGTACAAATACAACACAAAAACAAAGCCAAGCTTGACGTGCATCCAAGGCATTTTGAGCCAAGCATTTCCCAAATCGGTAAAAAACAACATCCAAAAAGCAAAAAAACTGGCTAAAATTGACGATGGCCAAGTAATGATGTACCACAATCGATATGTCATTATCTTGTATTGCTTTTGGAGAATTTCCCTTTCGGGAGAAGGCTTTTGGGAAGCTTCAATCTGATAGACAAAAAGTCTGACAATGTAAAAAAGTCCCGCAAACCAGGTGATGACAAAAATTAAATGAAGGGATTTCAGATAATTATATTCCATTAGGCATTCACAGTTTCGGCTACCGCCCATTCTTCAATCCAGTTGGTAACGGTTTGCACCCAACTATCGTCATCATTCAAGCAAGGAATTGCTAAAAATTCTTCGCCACCATTGGCTTCAAAATCTTCCTTGGCACGCATGGCAATTTCCTCCAAAGTTTCCAAGCAATCCGTTACAAAAGCAGGCGTCACAACCGCAATTTTCTTGATACCTTTTGCTGGCATTTTATCGATTTCAACATCCGTGTAGGGTTCCAACCATTTATCGCCGGCCAACCTTGACTGAAACGTCAATGTATATTTGTCTTCTGGAATTTGCAATTGCTCGACAACCAATCTAGTCGTTTCATAACATTGATGACGGTAGCAAAAAGCATGTGCCGATGAAGGCGTGTTGCAACAAGAACCATCTATTTTACAGTGGGATTTGGTTACATCCGTCTTTCTGATATGGCGCTCCGGAATTCCGTGGTACGAAAAGACCAATTGGTCGTAGTCATAACCTTCCAGATTTTTCTTCATCATATCAGCAAGATTCTTGATATAATCGGGTTTGTTATAAAACGCTGGAACATCGGTAAACTTCATCTGTGGGAATTTTTCCTTTCTGATTTTTTCGGCCAAGACCAAGATTGTCAATGTAGAAGCCATTGCATATTGTGGATACAACGGAAAAAGCAAAACCTCCGTTACGCCTTGGTTGTGCAATTCCTGCAAACCTTTTTCAATCGTCATTTCGCCATAACGCATTGCCAAAGCCACCGGAACTTCAGTTTTGGCTTGCACTTTTTTGTGCATTCTTTCCGAAAGCACCATCAAAGGCGAACCTTCGTCCCACCAGATTTTCTTGTAGGCGTGAGCCGATTCTTCAGGACGCTTTCTCAAAATAATTCCTCGAACCAATAATGCTCTCAATAAATACGGAACATCAATCACGTATTTATCCATTAAAAATTCATCTAAATAAGGTTTAACATCTTTTGGTTCGGGGCTTTTTGGTGAGCCTAAGTTTACTAATAATACGCCTTTCATTGATTTTGATTTGAAGATTTGAGAATTTGAAGATTTGAGAATTTGAAGATTTGAAAAAAGGGCAATGTTCAAAATCACAATTTATTATTTATAATTATTTGTATTTTAATTTACTAGAGAAGGAAATGAGTCGGGTTGAAACCATTTTCAAATTTCCAAATTCTCCAATTGATCAATTAGTATTAATTGACATCAGGTATTTCTTCGGTGTCGTGGCATATTTTTTCTTAAATGCCGATATGAAATGACTGCCAGTGCTGTAGCCGATTTTCAAGCCTACTTCGTTTACATTATACGATCCAGAATCAAGCAGTTTTCTGGCAAAATCCATTTTATAATCGAATAAAAAACCATAAACTGTATCACCGTAGATTTGTTTGAAACCCATCTTCAGTTTCTTCAAATTTAAACCTACCTGATCGGCCAGTTCCTGCAATCCTGGCGGTTCGGCCATATTGGCAATTACGATGTCTTTTGCCTTTCGGATTTTCAATACATTTTCTTCATCAACCAAAAAAGGACATTGCTCTGCATTTGGGTCTTCGCTTCGGTTGAAATAAAGGCTCAACAACTCGTATCCCTTTCCTTTATAATATAAATTCTTAATGGACGGATGCAGGTTGAAATTGAACATCTGGCTCAAGACAATCGCCATCGAAGGATTAATATTTCCTTCGTTATAATATTTTTTATCCTTGTTGTCTTCGCTTAAAAATGGAATATAATCAGCTTCAGAAGAAAACAAGGCATGGAATTTTTTTATGGAAATGATAACGGAAAGCACCCAAGAATTTGGAGCCAATTCTAAATTTAGAGGCAATTCTTTTTGTGGATTATAAAGCAACAACGACTTCTCTTCTTTCAAATCCAAGGCATAATTTCCTTGATTGAAAATGAATTTCGCTCGTCCTTTTATACCAAAATGAAACTGTATCAAGCCTTGACTGATGTGCTTTTCGGCACGGAAGACTTCACTCTCATCATTCTGAAAACGAATCAGCATAAAATCTTCTTCAATTTTTATTATTTCTTGAGAACCCATAGCGGTATTTTTTCGTATATCATTTAGAAATCAAGCTTTGGTTTTATTTAGAATAGTTCTATATAAGAAATTTGTAAAGACTTGATTTTAGTGCAAATTTAAAAGAATTTACGTTGTAATCGGCATTTTGGTTTAAAATATCTCACAGCGATATAAATAGTCCTTCTAGCGTTATTTTTATAAAGAGCATAATAATAATTTTGTTGAACTTTTTGAAAGTGTATTTATGGAAAACAATATCGCGTCGAAACATCTTTATTTTTACTCAGTAGGTTTAAGCTATAAAAAGGCCGATGCCGAAGTTAGAGGAAAATTTAGCCTTGATGCAAAAGCCAAAACCAATTTGCTTCAACAAGCAAAGAACGAAGGAATCGAAAGTCTTATCGTAACTTCTACCTGTAATAGGACCGAAATCTATGGTTTTGCAGAACACCCTTTCCAATTGATCAAGCTTATCTGTGAAAACAGTTTGGGAACCGTTGAAGAATTTCAAAAAGTAGGTTTCGTATATAAAAGTCAAGAAGCCGTTAACCACATGTTTCGCGTGGGAACAGGTTTGGACAGTCAGATTTTAGGCGATTTCGAAATCATCAGCCAATTAAAAAACAGTTTTGCCGAATCAAGATCTTTCGGATTAGTCAATACATTTATCGACCGATTGACAAATGCCGTAATCCAAGCCAGCAAAAGAATCAAAAACGAAACCGAGATCAGCTCTGGAGCAACGTCTGTCTCTTTTGCTTCTGTTCAATACATCATTAAAAATGTTGAGAACATCGGTTCAAAAAATATTTTACTTTTCGGAACAGGGAAAATCGGAAGAAATACCTGCGAAAATTTAGTAAAACACACCAAAAACGAGCACATCACTTTAATCAACAGAACGAAGGACAAAGCCGAAAAGTTGGCCGGAAAACTAAATCTTATCGTTAAGGATTATTCTGATTTACAGGCAGAACTTCAAAAGGCCGATATTGTCGTTGTAGCAACTGGAGCTCAAAATCCAACGGTTGAAAAAGCTATTTTAAACCTTACAAAACCGTTGCTAATTTTGGATTTATCCATTCCAAAAAACGTAAACGAAGACGTGAAGGAATTAGAAGGAGTAACCCTTATTCACATGGATCACTTGGCTCAAATGACCGATGAAACATTAGAAAAAAGGAAATTACAAATTCCATTTGCCGAAATAATTATTGAAGAAATTAAGGAAGAATTTATGACTTGGACAAAAGCCAGAAAATTTGCTCCAACCATCAATGCCTTGAAAGAAAAATTAAATGCGATTAAAAATTCTGAATTGGATTTTCAAAGCAAAAAAATATCTAACTTTAACGAGGAACAAGCCGAAATCATCAGCGCGAGGATCATCCAAAAGATTACCACACATTTTGCAAATCATCTGAAAGATGACAACACTATGGTGGATGAAAGTATCGAATGGATTGAAAAAGTGTTTCAAATAGAGGCTCGATAATCGTATTTTAATGAGCCTTCTTAATGGTTCTAAAACAAAAAGAATGGCTCAAAAAGTTATCAGAATTGGCACACGCGACAGCGAACTCGCACTTTGGCAAGCCCATACAGTCGAAAAAAAACTAAACGATTTAGGTTATAAAACCGAAATCATTGCCGTAAAATCCCAAGGCGACATCATCCTCGACAAACCGCTTTATGAACTCGGAATCACCGGAATTTTCACGAAAACATTAGACATCGCAATGATTAACGGTCAAGTTGATATTGCCGTTCATTCGATGAAAGATGTTCCAACCGCTTTGCCTGTTGGAATCGTTCAAGCCGCCGTTCTCGAAAGAGCCAATGTTCTGGACATCTTGGTACACAAAGGAAATTTAGATTTCTTATCAGATATTGGGACAATAGCAACCGGAAGCCTTCGCCGTCAGGCACAATGGCTCAACAAGTACCCAACTCACAATGTAGTGGATTTGCGTGGAAACGTAAATACCCGTATGCAAAAACTCCACGACAGCGATTGGAACGGAGCCGTTTTTGCAGTGGCAGGATTAGAAAGAATCAACCTCAAACCATCCGATTTTATCGATCTGGACTGGATGATTCCAGCGCCAGCCCAAGGAGCTATGGTCATCGTAGCAATGGCAAATGACAATTTTACGCGCGAAGCCGTTTCGGAATTAAACGATATCGAAACCGAAATCTGCACCTACATCGAAAGACAATTCCTAAGAACCCTCGAAGGCGGTTGTACAGCCCCAATCGGAGCTTTAGCAACTTATAGCGAAAAAGACGACACCATTACCCTAAAAGGCGTTTTGCTGTCCATCGACGGCAAGGACAAAATCGGAATCGAGAAAGTAGTTCCTATCGAAGAATGGAAAAAATTGGGCTTTCACATGGCACAGGAAATCCTTAAAAATGGTGGTGAAGAATTGATGAGAAACATAAAACAGTCGTTAAAAAAATAATTAGAAGCGAAGCATTAGGGCATTTGTTCCATCCATTTTCCCGCCTTCCTTCCATCCCGATAAATCGGGATTCCCTCCTCCCGAAGCTTCGGGACGGGGCTAGATGAAAAACAAAAGGCTTCTTTTAAACTTTTAAAATGCAAAACCAAATCCGCATATTATCTACCAAGAAACTTTTGAGCAATCAAAAGCAATTCCTGTTAAATGCTAACTTCAATCTCCTCGAAGCCGATTTCATCAAGACCGAAAGTAAGCCGTTCGAAATCAACACCATCAACGATAATCTGATTTTTACGAGCCAAAATGCTGTTCATAGTGTATTGGAAAACGCACAAGAGTTACTTACGAACCTTAAAGAAAAAAATGTCTTTTGTGTCGGACTAAAAACCAAAGCTTTATTGGAGGAAAATGGTTTCAACGTAATTGCCAACACCGGTTATGCTTCAGATTTAGCCGAAATCATCGCTTTGATTTACGGCAAAGAAAGTTTCACATTTTTCAGTGGCAACCTTCGTCGCGATACCTTGCCGGATTTCCTGAAAGAGGCAAATGTAAAATTCAACGAAATCGAAGTGTACGAAACCCATCTGACGCCACAAAAAATAACCACACCACTCGACGGAATCTTATTTTTCAGTCCTTCAGGTGTTGAAAGTTACCTGAAAGAGAATAAAATTAAAAAAGAAATCTGCTTCTGTATAGGAAATACAACCGCCGAAGCACTTGAGAAAACAACAAACAATATCGTAGTCGCCAATCAACCAACAGTTGAAAACACGATTATTCAATGCATAAACGAATATAAATAATCTAAGAGCTTAAAGCATATTGCCTAAAGCCTAAAGCAAAATACAATGATAAAAAACGATCTATTTTTAAAAGCATTAAGAGGAGAAACTGTTGAACGACCACCTGTTTGGATGATGCGTCAAGCTGGAAGATATTTACCGGAATTCATCGCCTTGCGCGACAAATATGATTTCTTCACGCGTTGTCAGACTCCCGAATTGGCCTCTGAAATAACGGTACAACCCATTCGCAGAATCGCTCCGGATGCCGCAATTTTATTCTCGGATATCTTGGTCGTTCCGCAAGCAATGGGAATCGAAGTCTTGATGAAGGAAAGCGTTGGACCATTTTTGCCAAACCCAATTCGTACCCCACAAGATGTAGAAAAAGTGATTGTTCCAAATATTCATGGAACACTAGGTTATGTGATGGACGCCATCAAACTGACCAAGGAAATGTTGAACGATGAAGTGCCACTAATTGGGTTCGCTGGTTCGCCATGGACGATTTTTTGCTATGCGGTTGAAGGAAAAGGTTCAAAAAGTTTCGACATGGCCAAAGGATTTTGTTTTACACATCCGGAAGCGGCACATGTTTTATTGCAAAAAATTACCGATACAACAATCGCCTATTTGAAAGAAAAAGTAAAAGCGGGTGTAAATGCCGTTCAAATTTTTGACTCTTGGGGCGGAATGCTTTCCCCGGTTGACTATCAAGAGTTTTCTTGGAAATACATCAACCAGATTGTGGAAGCTTTGGCCGATGAAACACACGTCATCGTTTTTGGAAAAGGATGCTGGTTTGCCCTTGACGAAATGGGAAAAAGCAAGGCTTCGGCTCTTGGAGTGGATTGGACTTGTTCGCCACGAAATGCACGTTACTTGTCTGGTGGAAACATAACCTTGCAAGGAAATTTCGATCCATCGCGTTTGCTTTCGCCAATTCCAACCATCAAAAAAATGGTACACCAGATGATCGACGAATTCGGAAAAGACAAATATATCGTGAATCTTGGCCACGGAATCCTGCCAAATATTCCTGTTGACCACGCGAAGGCTTTTATAGATGCTGTGAAAGAGTACAACCAGTAAATCTCAAACCAATGCCACTTAACAAAGGACTACGCGACGAAGAAAGTGAACGAATCAGCAACATATTAAAAAAGCTGAACGAACTCATCTATGTTCCCGATTTCAACAAAGACGAAATCGAAGACCAAATGAAATTTCTAGGCTTGAACCTGGAAATATTATTAAATTTCTCTTCCGAAAACCTCGTTTCGCATTTGGATAAGTTTCATTTCGATTGGGAAAATGCAGAAAAATTTGCCGATTTGCTGATTGTTTTTTCAGATAAATTACCAGAAAACAAATCCAATCTAAAAGAAAAAGCAGTGGCAGTTTACAATTACATCCAATCGGAAAGCAAAACGTTTTCATTTGAAATTTTTAATAAAATTACACAATTGAAATAATTACGGAGAAAGAGGGAATCGAACCCCGGACCAATTTACAAAAATGAAAGATAAATTCTACCAATACATCCAAAACCTCCAAGACACCATCGTAGCCGGACTTGAAAAAGTGGATGGCGAAGCCAAATTCCGTGAAGATATTTGGGAACGTCCTGAAGGCGGTGGCGGAAGAACGCGCGTCATCGAGAACGGAAATGTTTTCGAAAAAGGAGGTGTCAACATCTCTGCCGTTCACGGGAAATTGCCCGAAGCCATGCAAAAAATGTTCAACGTGGGCGAAGCCGATTTCTTTGCCTGCGGTTTAAGTTTGGTGATTCATCCGAAAAGCCCAATGGTTCCAACGGTTCATGCCAACTGGCGCTATTTTGAAATGTATGACGAGAACGGAAACATCATCAACAGCTGGTTTGGTGGTGGTCAGGATTTAACGCCGTATTATTTGTTCGAAGAAGATGCCAAACATTTTCACCAAACCTGCAAAACGTCCTGTGACAAACACAATCCAGAATTTTATCCAAAATACAAAAAGCAATGCGACAACTATTTCTGGAATGCACATAGAAATGAAGCCCGCGGAATCGGTGGATTATTTTTTGATTATTGCAAAGCAAATGAGCAATTGTCAATGGAAGATTGGTACAATTTTGTAACCGAAGTCGGTGACAGTTTCCTCAAAGCCTATGTTCCAATTGTAGAAAGAAGAAAAGAGTTACCCTACACACCAGAACAAAAAAACTGGCAGGAAATCCGTCGCGGTCGTTATGTAGAGTTCAATCTCGTTCACGACAAAGGAACCTTGTTCGGACTCAAAACAAACGGCCGAATTGAAAGTATCTTGATGTCATTGCCACCACACGTGCAGTGGGTTTACGATCATCATCCAGAACCGGGAAGCCCAGAAGAAAAATTAATTCAAGTATTAGAAAATCCAAAAAACTGGATTGAAGAATGAAGATTTTTGAATTTTGATTTCAGAAGTAATGAAATCTACAACCATCAAAAATCTACAATCAACAATCTCAAATCATAAATCATTATGTTTCCATTACAAAGAGGTAGAAGACTACGAACAAACGAATCCATTCGTTCACTAGTACGCGAAACAACACTAAGTCCACAAGATTTTATGTTTCCAATGTTCATAGCAGAAGGCGAAAACTACCAAGTAGAAATCCCATCAATGCCCGGGATTTTCCGTCGCTCCATCGATTTAACCGTCGAAGAAGTTAAGGAACTTTTCGATTTAGGAATACGTGCCGTAAACATCTATGTCAAAGTCGATGAATCCCTAAAGGACAACATCGGAAAAGAAGCCTGGAACCCGAACGGTCTCATGCAACAAGCCATCAAGGCCATCAAAACTGCCTGTCCAGAAATGATCGTAATGCCCGATGTAGCACTTGACCCCTACTCCATTTACGGTCACGACGGCATCATCGAAAACGGAGACATCGCCAACGATGCCACAAACGAAGCCCTAGTTAAAATGGCCGTTTCACACGCTCAAGCAGGAGCCGATTTCGTTGCTCCAAGCGATATGATGGACGGTAGAGTGCTCAGATTGCGCCAAGGTCTTGATGCAGCTGGTTTCCAAAATGTAGGTATCATGAGCTATTCTGCCAAATATGCCTCGGCCTTTTACGGACCGTTTCGCGATGCTTTGGATTCAGCTCCAAGAGAAGCCGATGTAGTCGTTCCAAAAGACAAAAAAACCTACCAGATGGACTATGCCAACCGCATCGAAGCCATTAAGGAAGCCCTGATGGACGTCGAAGAAGGCGCCGATATGGTCATGGTAAAACCCGGAATCGCCTACCTCGATATTGTCCGTGAAGTCAAAAACGCCGTCAATGTTCCCGTAACTGTTTTCCACGTTTCTGGCGAATATGCGATGATAAAAGCCGCTGCCGAACGGGGCTGGCTCGACCACGACAAGATCATGATGGAGCAACTCATGTGCATCAAGCGTGCAGGTGCAAGTTTAATTTCCACCTATTTTGCCAAAGAAGCAGCAATACTTTTAAAGCAACAACAATAATATAATTTAGGAGCGGGAGGCTTGGTTTGTTTCAGAATCCATATTCCCGCCTTCCTTCCAAATCTTTTTGTTTTTAAAGAAAAAACAAAAAGGATTTTCCCTCAAGTCGGGGCTAGAGAAAAATTCATTTGAATACCTTTATACTTTCAAAACAATACCATGAAAAAATTAGCACTACTCTGCACCATCCTACTCTTCATCAGTTGCAAAAAAGACGAAGCCCAAAAAGAATCACTATACCCCGAAACACAAAAAACACCACAGCAAATCCAACTAGAACTCGGTCAAGAAATCTTCGACGGAAAAGGAAACTGCTTCTCCTGCCACAAACCCGACCAAAAAATCATCGGTCCAAGCATCACAGAAATTGCCAATATCTATATAGAACAAAAAGGCGACATGGTAGCTTTCCTAAAAGGAAAAGCAGAACCGATTGTTGACCCAGCCCAATACGAAGTCATGAAAACCAATTTCTCCATTACCAAGAATCTTCCAGAAGAAGAATTGAAAGCATTGGAGGCTTATTTCTTTAGTTTTGCGAAATAATTTCTTTGTGAACTTTGTGAAAACTTTGCGAACTTATCGGTTAAATAAGAATATGGAAACTGCCTACATCAAATCGCCTTTAGGAATCACCGAAATCATTGGAGATGAAAATGGTATCGCAGTTATTTCCGTTCTGGATTCTGAAAAAGAAATTACCACGGGAATCCCTGTGGCATTAAAAGAAGCTGTTTCAGAACTTCAAGACTACTTTCAAGGAAAACGTAACGATTTCACTTTTAAACTTAATCCAAAAGGTACCGAATTTCAACAAAAAGTATGGCAGGAACTTTTAAATATTCCTTTTGGAAAAACGATGTCCTATCTCGAATTGTCTAAAAAGCTCGGCGACGTGAAAGCTATTCGAGCCGTAGCTTCTGCCAACGGAAAAAATCCCCTTTGGATCGTAGTTCCCTGTCACCGCGTCATCGGCACCGATGGTTCCCTAACAGGATATGCCGGTGGTTTATGGCGCAAAAAATGGCTGCTCGAACACGAAAATCCTTCTTCACAGCAAAGTTTGTTTTAAGATTCTGAGGGAAATTTCATTTCCTTAATAGCCCTGATAGTCCCGAAATTTCGGGAGAAAATCCTTCCCGATTTTCTTCGGGAAGATTTGGAAAGGCAGCAGGAAAATGCCCCGAAGCTTCGGGACCAAACACACACTACACTTTCGCTCCTAGAAAAGAACATCTTCAATTAAATTTTTAAAAGGTTTTTTGTGTAAATTCGTATTAATCGGTAAATACTTTCTATATGAAATTCCTTAAAAAATTCCTCCTTTGGCTGGCTGGTTTGCTCTTTCTGCTCGTAGCTTTAATGTACATTTTCAATGTAGATTATCTATTGAAAGCTGTCCGGACGATTTATTTAAACGGTCATAAAACCGCATTCCTGGACGACTACAACTATTTTGACAACCGCACAATCGAGAAAGGAACTGCTCAACCGTGGACTATTGCAAAGGATTATAACCAAGTAAAACCAACCACCGAACTCGAAAAAATGCACCAGCAAATCGGGACGGTTGCCTTCCTAATAATCAAAAACGACAGTATCTGGAGCGAAAGTTATTACGACGGTTATGATAAGGATTCTAAATCAAATTCGTTTTCAATGGCCAAAAGCATCGTTTCGGCATCATTGGGAAAAGCCATTATGGAAGGTAGGATCAAAAGCCTTGATCAAAAGGTTTCTGACTTTTTTCCAGAATTTAAAGAAGGAAAATCTGCAACGCTAACTGTGGGTGATTTATCATCAATGTCTTCCGGATTGAATTGGGATGAGTCGTATTACAGTCCGTTTTCCATTACTACCCGCGCGTATTTTGATGACGATTTGAAAGGTGTAATCCTTGGTTTGAAAGGAATTGACACACCCGGAAAAAAATACAAATATCTAAGCGGTGACACGCAATTACTGGCAATGTGCATCGAGAAAGCCGTTGGGAAAAGCCTTGCCGATTATGTTTCGGAAAAGTTCTGGAAACCGATGGGTGCCGAAAATGAAGCCCTTTGGCAAACCGATAAAGAAGACGGAATTGTTAAAGCTTATTGTTGTATCGCAAGTAATGCAAGGGATTTTGCCCGTTTCGGAAAGCTTTACAAGCAAAACGGAAAATGGAACGGCCAGCAAATTCTCGACAGTGCTTTTGTAGCAACCTCAACAAGACCCCGCTTCCAAGATGCTCCAGATTATGGTTATGGCTGGTGGTTGAGCGATTACAAAAACAAGAAAATCTATTATATGCGAGGACATTTGGGTCAATATGTGATCGTAATCCCTAAAGATGATTTGATTGTGGTGCGTCTCGGACATCAAAACGCAAGAAGCACAAACGGAACCGTTCACAGCGATGATTTTTATGTTTTCTTGGATGAAACCTATAAGATGCTGGGTCAAAAAATGTAGATCTCATATTGTAGATTTTAGATTTCGAATAAACGAATAACCAAACAAACGATTACACATAAACTATGATTGAGAAAATACGACTAGATAATATCCTATTTTTAGATATTGAAACCGTTCCAGAAACGGAAAATTTCGATTTACTGGACGATGAAATGAAAAGTCTTTGGGGACAAAAAACCCAATACCAAAGACGTGATGAATATACGCCCGATGAATTTTACGACCGTGCGGGAATCTGGGCCGAATTTGGAAAAATCGTCTGTATTTCTGTCGGATATTTTACACTTAAAGGTGATATTCGACATTTTCGAGTGACTTCTTTTTTCGGCGAAGAAAAGAAGATTTTGTTCGACTTCAGTAATCTATTGAACAATCATTTCAACGGACCTCAACATCTTTTGTGTGGTCATAATTCAAAGGAATTCGACATTCCGTTTATTGCCCGAAGAATGATCATCAATCAGATTTCCATTCCAAACAAGCTGGATTTATTTGGGAAAAAGCCTTGGGAAATTCCGCATCTTGATACTTTGGAATTGTGGAAGTTTGGCGATTACAAACATTTTACTTCCTTAAAATTATTGACCAAGATTCTCGGAATTCCTTCTCCGAAAGGCGACATCGATGGAAGTCAAGTCGGACATGTTTTTTATGTTGAAAAAGACATCGACCGCATTGTGACGTATTGCGAAAAAGACACGATTGCTGTGGCTCAGATTTTCCTTCGATTGAGACGTGAAGATTTACTTATTGACGAAGAAATCATTCATATATAATAAAAAAGGTTTATTACATTTACCAAAATATTTTTTTATGGTTCTCAGCAGATTTTGGCTTGCAATCTTTATATCATCACTGGCTTTTATAGTGATTAGTTTCTTTACTGGAAATAATTATTCGGTTGATTATGTTCTTAACGGAAAAAAGGATGATCCGATTTTAATTTCAGAAAAGTATTTGAATGAAATTCCAAAATTCATTCAGGACAGTATTCAGAAAAGCGAAGCAAAATCGTATGTTTTGAACCGCGACACCTTAAATGCCGATACCACTTATGTGTATAAAAATCAGACGGTAAAAATATACAGTGGCATTCAAAAAACGGATGGTTTGTTGCCTACTTGCAAAAGCAGTTTGTTCGATTTGATCTTGCCTTTGATGGCCTATCTGGCCTTCTTCTGCGGTTTGATGGAACTTTTGATTGTATCGGGTGCGGCTGAAAAACTGGCAAAAGTACTGAGTCCTGTTTTTGCCAAGATCTTTCCATCCGTACCTAAAAACCACGAATCGATTTCTTATATGACCTTGAATTTTGCCGCCAATTTTCTTGGATTGGATTCTGCCGCGACACCTTTTGGACTAAAGGCAATGCAAAGTTTGCAGGAAATTAATCCCGACAAGGACAAGGCCAGTGATCCTCAAATTATGTTTATGTGTTTGCATGCTGCGGGTCTAACGTTGATTCCGACTTCCATCATTGGTTATCGTGCCGCCGAAAATGCAGCCAATCCTGCTGATGTAATGTTGCCTTGCATCATCACTTCCTTTCTCGGAACCATAGCCGCGTTAATAATTGTAGGAATTCGTCAGAAAATCAATTTCCTTAGTGCTACGCTTTTAGTTTCTCTGATGACCGTTATTGCGGCAATCGTTGGACTTTTATTTTACGTAAATGCTTTGGATTTGGTAGGTAAAAATTTCTTTACGGCAAACCTTTCAGGCCTGATGCTGGTGGGAATTGTAGCTTTTACACTGATCTTTTCACTAATAAAGGAAAAGAAATTTGTAGAAAACAAGACAACAGTTTTTGATGCTTTTGTAAGCGGTGCCAACAACGGATTGCAAACGGGTGTAAAAATCTTTCCTTATGTAATGGGAATGCTGGTTGCCATTTCCTTTTTTAGGAACAGTGGTTTGTTTGAAATCATGTCAAACGGAATTGCCTTTACTTTTTCGCATTTAGGCGTTGCCAAGGAAATTACCGATTCGCTACCGGTAGCTATGTTAAGACCTTTCAGCTCAGGAGGTTCAAGAGGATTTATGATTGATGCGATGCGAAGTTTTGGTCCAGATTCCTTAACTGGAAGACTGAGTTGTATTTTCCAATGCAGTGCAGAAACCACTTTCTACGTTATTGCCGTTTATTTTGGTTCTGTTAATATAAAGAATACCCGATACACACTTGGAACAATGATTTTGGTTGATTTGATCTGCGTGATTACTGCCATTTTTGTAGCAAGTTGGTTTTTCTAAAAAATGATTTGTTGCAAATGCCTCTAATTTTCGATAGCTTTTAAAACCTGAATCATTTTATCTTGATGTTAGCTATCTTTGCATCCATAACAACTTTGTTTCATGGAAAATAATAAAGACAAAGCTATAAAAGCAACTTATCTGAGCATTTTAGGTAATTTTTTTATGGCTTTGGTGAAAGGTCTAGCCGGTTATTTTGGAAATTCCTATGCCTTGATTGCCGATGCAATTGAATCTACAACCGATGTACTTTCTTCTGCCCTAGTGCTTTTTGGTATAAAATACTCCACCCGTCCGGCAGATTCCAACCATCCTTATGGTCACGGTCGGGCCGAAACATTGGTAACGTTTGCAGTCGTAGGCTTCTTGGTAATATCGGCAACCATTATTGCAATCGAAAGCATCGAAAACATTCGGACGCCACACGAAACACCCGAAAAATTTACACTGGTTGTCTTGGCCGCAATAGTAATCATCAAAGAAGTTTTCTACAGAATTATGTCTAAAAAAAGTGATGAAACCAATAGTTCTTCGCTCAAGGCAGATGCTTGGCACCATCGCAGTGATGCGATTACTTCGCTGATGGCTTTTATCGGAATCTCAATTGCCATTTATATGGGACCGGGTTATGAAACGGCTGATGATTGGGCTGCTTTGTTTGCTTCTTTCCTGATTGTTTATAACGCCTATCTGATTTTCAGACCCGCCCTAGGCGAAATTTTGGACGAGCATCTCTATGATGACATGATCGAAGACATCAGGAATATTGCCACTACTGTTGAAGGCGTTATCGATACCGAAAAGTGCTTCGTCCGAAAAACCGGAATGACCTATCTGGTTGATTTGCACATGACGGTTAAGGGAAATATTACAGTCAGTGAAGGGCACGAAATCGCGCACCGCCTAAAAGATGCCATTATAAAAGAGATCCCAGAAATTGCCGATGTTTTGATTCATACAGAACCCGATGATTTGTAAACAAAAAATCCCAAGCCGAAACTTGGGATTTTATTTTTATATGAAATAGGATTACCAGATTTTAACTCTTTTCTCTGGATCGATGTACATTCCATCTCCTTTTTTAATATCGAAAGCTTTATAGAAAGCATCCACATTTTGCAACGGAACATAAGCTCTGTACAATCCTGGCGAATGCGGATCTGTTTTCACTTGATTTTTAATCGCTTCGTCACGCGCTTTTGTTCTCCAGATGGTTGCCCATGAAATAAAGAAACGTTGCTCCGGCGTAAATCCGTCAATCAATCCTGGGTTTCCATTCTCTTTCAAATAGATTTGCAGACCGTCATAAGCAGCGTTTACACCGCCTAAATCTCCAATATTTTCACCTAGCGTGAATTTTCCATCCACATAAATTCCAGGCAACGGCTGCAAAGCACTGTATTGGTCTGCAAGAGATCCTCCAAGATCGGTAAACAATTTCAAATCTTCATCCGACCACCAATTGATCATGTTTCCATCGGCATTATATTGTGCTCCAGAATCGTCAAAACCATGAGAGATTTCGTGACCAATTACGGCTCCAATTCCGCCATAATTCACCGCTTCATCTGCTTGATAATTATAGAAAGGCGGTTGCAAGATAGCTGCTGGGAATACAATTTCATTATAAGAAGGATTGTAATAGGCATTTACCGTTTGTGGGGACATAAACCATTCGTCCTTGTCAACAGGTTTGTTCAAATCAGCAATATTTTCTTTGAATCTCCACTTTTCGTGAGCAATCATATTGTCGAAATAAGTTCCGCCTTCTTCCGGACTTTTAATGGTCAAGGCAGAATAATCTTTCCATTTGTCTGGATATCCGATCTTGATTCTCGATTTATGAAGTTTCTCGATGGCACTCACCTTTGTCGATTTTTTCATCCAAGGCAAGTTATTGATGCGGTTCTCAAATGCTGTAAAAACATTTTTGATCATTTTCTCCGCTTTTGCTTTTGCCTCAGCAGGGAATTTTTTCTCAACATATAATTTACCCAAAGCTTCTCCAACCGTTCCGTTGATGGTTTGCAAAGCTCTTTCCTGACGTGGTCTTTGTTTTACAGCTCCTGTCAAAGTTTTTCCGTAGAATTCCCAGTTGGCAACTTCAACATCGGTAGACAGCGAACCCGCAGCGTCTCTCAGCAATGTCCATCGCATAAAAGCTTTCCAATCCTCTACTTTGTTTTGCTTGAAAATGCCATCCAAAGCGGTCATGTATTTAGGTTGAGAAACGATAATTGAATCCAAATTTGGCAATCCAATACCTTTAAAATAATCATTCCAATTGATAGATGGCGCCAGTTTTTGCAAATCGGCAACCGTCATCGGATTGTAAGTCTTTTTGTTGTCTCTTCTTTCAACTCTGTCCAATCTTGGTGTTGACATTGCAATTTCCAAAGCAAGGATTTTATCCGCATCTGCTTTTGCTTTTGCAGGTTTTTCACCCAAAAGCTGCAACATTTTTGCTACGTGAAGCACATATTTTTCACGCTTTTCTTTTGAATCTGCTTCATTGGAAACATAATAGTCACGATCAGGCAATCCAAGAGAACCTGGTCCTAAATAGACTACATTTCGCTCACTATTTTTGGCATCCGTGCTCACACCAGCTCCAAAAAATCCGATACCTCCAATAGGTTCCATTTCAATTAGCAACGCTTGCAAATCCTTAACGTTTTTCACAGCGTTGATTTTTGCCAAATAAGGTTTCAATGGAGTCAATCCGGCTTTATTTCTACCAACTGTATCTAGTATAGTTCGGTATAAATTAACCGCTTTTCCTTGATCGGTTGTAGAACCATATTTAGGATTGGCTACTGCTTCTTTCAAAATGGCAAGTGCATCAACATCGGTATTCTGACGCAATTCGTCGAAACTTCCCCAACGTGTTCTATCGCTCGGAATTTCGGTCTTGTCAAACCAAGCTCCATTTACAAATCGAAAGAAATCATCATTTGGTTTTACAGTCTTGTCCATATAAGAAGTGTTAATCCCAGGCTCCGATTTGGATTGAGCCTGGACCTCTGTAAATCCGATAAGGACAGGAATTGCAAAAAGTAGGTTTTTATTCAATAGTTTCATAATATGAATTTATGTTATAATGACAAAAATATTGAATTCAAATTGAAATATTCTTAAATTATGATTTGAATAACAGATGTCTGTTACACATTAACGGGCAGTTTTCGTATTTTTGCCTCAAAATTACCAGATGTTACAGTTCTTCAAAAAATACCGATTCTTTTTTATTGTGATGCTCATCTTTTCGGCAACTTGTATTTTTCTTTTTATGAGGGTACTTACGCCCGAAAAAAGGCTTCCGATTATGAATCCAGCTGATGTAAATCCAGAATTGGTAGACAGTACCATGCAGCACGTGAGCAAATACCACACGATTGCCGATTTTTCCTTTACCAATCAGAACGGAAAAACCATTACCCAGAAAGACTATGAAGGCAAGATTTATGTGGCCGATTTTTTCTTTACGACCTGCCAGACGATTTGCCCTGTAATGACGACAAATATGGTCGAAGTTCAAAAAGCTATTCAAAACAATCCCAAAGTAATGTTGCTTTCGCATTCGGTTTTACCAGATATTGATAGCGTTCCGGTTTTAAAAAAGTATGCCATTGAAAAAGGTGTCGACGATCGTAAATGGAATCTCGTTACGGGAGACAAAAAAGATATTTATGGCATTGCTCGAAAATCCTATCTTGCTGTAAAAACGGGAAAGCCTGAAGAAATGTATGACATGGTACACACAGAAAATTTTATTCTGGTTGATACCAAAAGACGTGTCAGAGGTTTCTATGACGGCACCAAAAAAGAAGATATCAAGAGATTGATAGAAGATATTAATTGGCTATCGCAAGAGGAAAAATAACGTTTCTTTAGGATATTAATTCGTACTTTTGCAATCTAAAATTAATCTAAATAAGGTTTGCAAACAACAATCGACAAGCTTCAGAAAGGTCAAAAGGGAACGATTATCAGTTTTGATATTGAGATGATTCCGTTGAAATTAATCGAAATGGGATGCCTTCCCGAAAATGAAGTAGAAGTCGTGCAAATCGCTCCACTTGGAGATCCTATGTATTTAACCATAAACGATACAAGCCTTGCCATCCGAAAAGAAATTGCAAGTAGGATTTTTGTCGAAACACACCCATAAAATGGCAGAGAATACAATAAAAATAGCTTTAGTCGGAAATCCGAATACAGGTAAAACGTCTTTATTTAACAGTTTGACAGGGCTTCACCAGCAAGTAGGGAACTACCCGGGGATCACTGTCGAAAAAAAGCAGGGCTCCTTTCATTTGGAAAACCATCAAAAAGTAACAGTTATTGATTTGCCTGGAACCTATAGCTTGAATCCGAGTTCCTTGGATGAAAGTGTAACCACCGAATTCCTGCTTCATTCAGAGGAGCAAAATTTTCCAAAAGTGATTGTGGTGGTTGCCGAAGCAGAAAATTTAAAGCGAAACTTGCTTCTTTTTACCCAAGTAAAAGATTTGGGAATTCCTACGATTCTTGTGGTCAACATGGCCGATAGAATGAAGATGAAAGGAATCGAAATCAACAAGGAAATACTGGAAAGTCAACTGGATACGAGAGTAATCTTAACGAGTACAAGAAACAATACTGGAATTGCAGAACTTAAAAGTGCGATTCAGGATTTCGAAAAACTGTCCAAAAATCCACTTTCTTCAAAAGAAATTTCTGAATATAAAAATTGGCTAGCCGAAACGTATAAAACGGGCTTTATAGAAATTGAAGACAAGCAAAAGCAGATTGCTATAAAAAAAGAACAGCATCAGGAAACCATAAAGCGTTACCAATTGATCAATGCTGTTTTGAAAGAAACATTTTTTCAGGATAAATCAAAGGCAACCGATTTCGATTCAAGATTGGATAAAATCCTTACCCATAAATTCTTCGGATACATCATCTTTATTTTATTATTGATGCTGATGTTCCAGGCAATTTTCACTTGGTCCGGGCCGTTTATGGATTTCATCGATGAGTCGTTTTCATCTTTAGCCGAAACCGTTGCGGGACTATTGCCCGAAGGAAAAATCAACGAACTGATCAGTCAGGGAATCATTCCGGGAATTGGCGGAGTGGTCATTTTTGTACCACAGATTGCTATCTTGTTTTTGTTCATTGCCGTCTTGGAAGAAACCGGTTACATGAGCCGTGTAGTATTCCTGATGGATAAAATCATGCGAAAATTCGGCTTGAACGGAAAAAGTGTCGTGCCCTTGATTTCAGGAAATGCCTGTGCGATTCCAGCTGTTATGGCCACCCGAAACATCGAAGATTGGAAGGAACGGTTGATTACGATTCTTGTTACACCCTTTTCAGTTTGTTCAGCAAGATTACCAGTCTACACCATATTAATTTCCTTGATTGTTCCTGAAAAGACCTTGTTCGGTTTTCTAAATTATCAGGCGTTGGCCTTGTTGGGAATGTATCTTTTGGGTATTGTTTTGGCATTGGTTTCGGCGGTTATTTTGCATAAAATCATCAAGCTGAAAAGCAAATCGTATTTTGTTATTGAAATGCCGGCCTATAAAGTACCGTTGTTCAAGAACGTTTTTTATACCGTTTTGGAGAAAACAAAATCGTTTGTTTGGAATGCTGGAAAAATAATCCTTGCCGTATCGGTTATCCTTTGGTTTTTGGCTTCACACGGAGGAGAAAATTTTGATAATGCAGAAGAAATTGTAAGCAACAGAGTAGAAAATGTTGGCCTTCCAGAACATGAACTGAATGCGAAAGTAGCTTCTTTCCAAATAGAAAATTCTTATATCGGGATGATGGGAAAATCCATAGAGCCTGTGATTAAACCATTGGGTTACGACTGGAAAGTAGGTATTGCCATCATTACTTCGTTTGCTGCTAGGGAAGTTTTCGTGGGAACACTTGCCACGATTTATAGTGTAGAAGATGCCGAAGACGAAGGAACGATCAGAAGCCGAATGGAAGCCGCCACTTTTGCCGATTCTGGCGAAAAGGTATTCACATTGGCTACAGGCGTTTCGCTTTTATTGTTTTATGCCATCGCAATGCAATGTGCGGCTACGGTTGCCATTGTGAAAAGAGAAACAAATTCATGGAAATGGGCGATGATCCAGTTGGTTGGAATGGGAGTTATGGCGTATGTTTTTGCCTTTGTAGGCTATACAATCTTTAAATAATTCCGAAATGGATATTCAGGAAATACTAATTTACATCATACTTGCAGCAGCCGTTTTTTTCTTGGCTAAGAAGTTTTTTTGGAAAAAGAAAAACGATAAGAATTGCGGGGGAAGTTGTGGTTGCGATTAACCCAAAGCCACGTCCAAACTCATCATTACAACAAAACCACCAATAAAACCAAGCGTCGCAATATCAGTATTCTTATCCTGTTGCGTTTCAGGAATCACCTCCTCTACCACCACAAAAATCATTGCTCCAGCGGCAAAAGCCAACGCATAAGGCAAAATCGGAGTGAAAAAAGTTACCGCAACGGCTCCTACTACTGCCGCAATAGGTTCTACCAAGGCAGATGATTGTCCGTACATAAAACTTTTCCATCGGCTCATTCCCATCCTTCTCAACGGCATCGAAACGGCAATTCCTTCTGGAAAATTCTGAATCCCGATACCGATTGCCAAAGTCACGGCTCCGGCGATGGAAGCTTCTGGAATTCCTGCAGCAACCCCACCAAACAGAACCCCTACTGCCAAACCTTCTGGGATATTATGAAGCGTAATGGCCAAAACCAACAGAGTCGTTCGTTGCCAAGGTGATTTCACACCTTCGGTTTCTTTAAAATTAATATGAAGATGCGGTAAGGTTTTATCCATAACAAAAAGAAAAACAGCACCAAGAATGAAACCAACTGCGGCTGGAATTACTTTTGTAAAACCTTCCCCATCGCTCATTTCAATAGCAGGCGCCAATAGGCTCCAATAGCTTGCCGCAACCATCACTCCTCCAGTAAAACCTAGCATTCCGTCTAGAAAAACACGGCTCATATTCTTAAAAAAGAAAACAAAAGACGCTCCAAAAGCGGTAAGGCCCCAAGTAAAAAGCGTAGCCAGAAATGCCGCTAAAATCGGGTCGATGCTTTCAAAATATTGGATGATACCTTCAAACATGCTTACACTATTTTTACATAAAGATTACTGGCAATCTTATTTGAAATGTTCATTTCGTTTCCATTTACGAAGACTTTCAACGAAGCATCAAAACTTTCTTTTTCAATGATTTCAATTGTTGATCCTAGCGAAATCTGTTGCTTGTCGAGGTATTTTAAAAACTCAGAAGAAGAATCCTTCACGCCAACACAGATTGATTTTTGGTTTAATTTTAATTCAGATAACAGTTTTTTATCCATTTTTTTGATTTCACCTTTTGCGTTCGGAATTGGGTCTCCGTGCGGATCTTCTGTCGGAAAACCTAAGAAAGCATCGAGCTTGTTGATTAATTTTTCAGAATTGATATGTTCCAATTCTTCGGCAACATCGTGTACTTCATCCCACGAAAAATCAAGTTTTTCAACCAAGAAAACTTCCCACAATCTGTGTTTCCGAACAATCATCTTTGCTTCATGCAAGCCTTGTACTGTCAACGAAACACCTTGGTACTTCTGATACTCAACCAAATTCTTGTCGGCTAATTTTTTAATCATATCCGTTACCGATGAAGCCTTGCTGTCGATCATTTTAGCAATGGCATTCGTCGTCACTCCCTTTTTTTGAAACAAGGAAAGATGATAGATCGCTTTCAGATAATTCTCTTCAGAATAAGTCATTAGAATAAAAAATTTAGCTTTACAAATATATATATTTTTTTGATTAAAAAATTATTTTTAGTTTTGTCTAAAAATTAAACCAAACTAAATGAAAAATATATTCATTATATTCCTAATTATATTTTCACAAACGATTAATGCTCAAGAGAAATCAAGCATTTCGGGTATCATTTTTCAAGATGAAATACCATCAAAAGGAGTGGTTGTAAAGATGTTCGAAACTTCAAAAACAATCATCACGGATAGTTTGGGATCTTATAAATTTGAGAATCTGACTTCAGGAAAATATAGAATCCAAATTTCCTACATCGGAAAAAAGAAGGTTCAAAAAACGATTGTTCTGAATGAAAATGAAAATCTACAACAGGATTTTTATCTGGAAAATGAAGACAATGCGTTGGATGAAGTGGTGGTTACTGGAACTTTAAAAGCAGTTCGCCGTTCGGAAAGTCCGGTTCCTGTCGAAACGTATTCACCCGTTTTCTTCAAAAAAAACCCAACAGCCAATATTTTCGAAGCTTTGCAGAATGTAAACGGCGTTCGTCCTCAGCTGAATTGCAACGTTTGCAATACAGGAGATATTCACATTAACGGTTTGGAAGGTCCTTATACATTGGTTCTGATTGATGGAATGCCAATCGTCAGCGGACTTTCTACGGTTTACGGCTTATCAGGCATTCCGAATTCTTTGTTGGAAAGAGTTGAAGTAGTGAAAGGTCCTGCTTCTTCTTTGTATGGAAGTGAAGCGGTAGGCGGCTTGATCAACATTATCACTAAGAATCCAAAAAGTGCCCCAGTTTTTTCAGCTGATGGATTTACGACAAGTTGGGGCGAAGCCAATCTGGATTTAGGCTTTAAGGCCAATATCGGAAAGACTGCTTCGGTTTTAGTTGGAGCCAACTATTTCAATTATGACAATCCGATTGATAATAATGGTGATAATTTTACCGATGTTACGCTCCAGGAACGTATTTCAGTTTTCCAAAAATGGAATTTCAACCGAAAAAGCAACAAGCTGTTTTCATTGGCAGGAAGGTTTTTTTACGAAGACCGTTGGGGTGGCGAAATGCAGTGGAACAAGAGTTTTCGTGGCGGAGACGAAGTCTATGGCGAAAGCATCTACACGAGGAGATACGAACTTTTAGGAGCTTACGAGCTTCCGATCGAAGAAAAAATGCTGTTGTCTTTTTCTTATACCGATCACGATCAGAATTCAGTTTATGGAAATATTCCTTATCTCGCACAGCAAAAAATCGGCTTTACACAGCTGACTTGGGATAAAAAAATCGGAAACCACGATTTGCTATTCGGGACGGCCATCCGCTATAATTTTTACAACGATAATACGCCGGCGACAAAAACTTCGGATGAAAATTGGATTCCGAGTGTTTTCGTTCAGGACGAAATTAAATTTAATGAAAAACATAGCGTCCTACTTGGTGCGCGATACGATTACAACAGCAACCACGGTTCGATTTTCACACCGCGTTTTGCTTACAAATACAAATTGACCGACAATGATATCTTCCGTTTGAATGCCGGAACTGGTTTCCGAATCGTGAATCTTTTTACCGAAGAACATGCGGCGTTGACTGGTTCCCGAGATGTAATTGTCTTGGAAAACCTGAAACCGGAACAATCGTATAATGTGAATCTGAATTATCTGAAGAAGATTTATACTGAAAACGGCAACTTTATCGGGATAGAAACTTCGGCCTGGTACACCTATTTTACCAATTCGATTATTCCTGATTATGATACAAATCCAAACCAGATTATTTATAAAAACCTGGATGGGTTTGCCGTTACAAAAGGAATCAGCACCAACATAGACATGACGTTTCAAAACGGATTGAAGTTTATCCTCGGTGCTACTTATATGGATGTTTCCAAAACCGAAAACGGCATAAGAACACGCCAAATTTTAACCGAAAAATTCTCGGGAACCTGGGCCATTTCCTATCGCTTGCCGAAACTATTCTTGGATATTGACTATACTGGAAATGTTTATGGACCGATGCGTTTGCCTCTTTTGGGAGAAAACGATCCAAGACAAGAATATTCACCGACTTGGAGCATCCAGAACATTCAATTTACATTCAATAAAATCAAAAATATCGAAATTTACATGGGTATCAAAAACCTATTGAATTGGACACCAAACAAAGGAAATCCGTTTATTATTGCACGGGCTAACGACCCGTTTGATAAAAATGTGCAATACGATCCAAACGGAAATGCAATGGTAACGCCAGACAATCCGTATGGTTTGACGTTTGACCCAAGTTATGTGTACGGTCCGAATCAAGGTATCAGGAGTTTCTTTGGATTGCGATACACTTTGAAATAAAATCAGCGAAAATCCCTTAATCTGTAGTAATGAAAAAGTTTCTAATTGTAATGTTCATTCTAATTGCAAACCAAAACTTTGCTCAATTGAAAACGCATACTTTCGAACAAGCCGAGCAACTTTCCATAGAAAATCCAAAACCCTTTGTAATTTTCATCCATACTTCGTGGTGCAAATATTGCAAGATGATGGAGAATTCGACCTTTAAAAACGAAGAAGTCATCCATCAACTAAACGAAAAATTTTATTTTGTTTCATTTGATGCCGAAAACAAAAGCGACGTCTTGTTCAACAATCATCTTTTCAAGTTCAAACCGAAAGGAGCAAACTCTGGCATTCATCAATTGGCGGAAGCCCTATCCGATCAAACCTACCCAACGATTACAATCTTAAATCCCGATTATACCGTTTTGACCCAAATAGAATCTTTCGTCAACGCAAAGCAATTATTAAATTACTTGTTGAAATAAAAATCTGTGCCAATTTGTGTAATCTGTGTTCACTTAATTCTTTATTTTTGAAGAATGAAACACTACGATTATATCTTCACCGGAGCAGGATTGTCAGCCTTGATGACGGTTTATGAAATGGTGCTTTCAGAACAATTCAAGAACAAGGAAATCCTTCTTTTGGATTCCAATCCCAAGAAAACCAACGACCGCACCTGGTGTTTCTGGGAGGAAGGCAAAGGCGATTGGAAAAAAATCATTTACCACGAATGGGACAGCGCTCTTTTTGCCAACGAAAAATTCAGCAGAACGTTCGAACTGAATCCATATCAGTATAAAATGATAAAGGGTTTGGATTTCTACAACAGGATTTTTAAAAGATTATCCGCAGAAAAAAACATAACTTTTCTTCATCAGGAAGTGCTTGGATTCAGCGAATCGGCCGAAAATGTGGTGGTTCAAACCAAGGAAGAAGCCTTTTCGTGCCATAAATTATTCAACAGCATCTACAACTCGGAATTAGTCGAAAAACAAACCAAATATCCGTTGCTGCAACAGCATTTTATCGGTTGGTTCATCAAGACAGACGAACCCGCTTTCGATTCTGATGTCGCAACCTTTATGGATTTTTCGGTAGAACAAAGAGGGAATACACGGTTTATGTATGTCATGCCGACTTCTTCAACCGAAGCGCTTATCGAATATACCTTGTTTTCAAAAGACCTTCTTCCACGAGAAGAATACGAAACCGAAATCAAAAACTACATCCAAAAACTCGGCATTTCAAACTATGACATCATCGAAAAGGAAAAAGGAAATATCCCGATGACGTGTTTTCCCTTTTGGAAAGAAAACAAAAAAAACATAATCCATATTGGCTCTGCCGGCGGGTGGACAAAAGCCAGCACAGGTTATACGTTTAAAAATACAACCAAGAAATCAAAGGCATTGGTGGCTTTTCTAAACAAGGAAAACGACTTCCGTAAATTCCATAAAACCAATAAATTCTGGTTCTATGATATGCTGTTGCTGGATATTTTGCACCATAAGAACCACCTCGGCAGTAAAATCTTTTCTTCGATGTTCAGGAAAGGAAACCCAGCCGTAATCTTCAGATTTCTCGATGAAGAAACCACTTTCGGTCAGGATTTGCAAGTGATTTGGAAATGCCCGAAAATGCTTTTCATCGTCGCATTATGGAACCGAATTTTCAAAAAACAATTATACAACAATAACAAAACTTTATAATTCCGTTTGTAGTTGCGCCTCAAAACTTTGTAACTTTGCATCAAACTTAAACTAAAGAGTTATGTATCCAGAAGAAATGGTAAAACCAATGCGTGCTGAACTAGCAGACGCAGGTTTTGAAGAATTATATAGTGCCGGAGCTGTTGAAAACGCAATAGCTAAGCCAGGTACAACATTAGTAGTCGTAAATTCAGTTTGCGGTTGTGCGGCTAGAAACGCACGTCCGGGAGCAAAAATGAGTTTGACTGGCGACAAGAAACCAGAACATTTGGTGACGGTTTTCGCCGGTGTAGACAAAGAAGCTGTAGATGCGGCGCGCGGATTTATGTTCCCGTTTCCTCCATCTTCGCCAAGCATCGCGCTTTTCAAAGACGGCGAATTGGTACACATGTTGGAGCGTCACCACATCGAGGGACGTCCTGCCGAACTGATTGCAGAAAACCTTCAAGATGCCTTCAAGGAATTTTGCTAAAAATCAAAGCTAAAAAAATTCAAAACCACGTTTCGGCGTGGTTTTTTTATGACCACAACCCTCGGCATTTTTTTCATCCATTTTCCCGCTATCCGTTACAATCTTTTATTTTTTTAAAGAAAAAAAAGAAAAGGATTTCCACTACTATCGGGGGTAGAATAAAAACTATAGGCATCTTTTAAACTTTGGGACAAACTTTGCGCTAAATCAGAACGGAAAATCAGAATATGACAATTGTCATTTTCAACATAAAAATTATCCTTACTTTTGCAGCCGAAAATAATTCTCACTTAAAACGTTTATAGCATGCAACTGTACAACACCTTAAGCGCAGAAGAAAGAGCAAGACTCATTGACGAAGCCGGACAACAAAGGCTCACGTTATCTTTCTATGCGTATGCCAAGATTGAAGACCCTAAAAAATTTCGCGACGATTTATTTATAGCCTGGAACAAGCTCGATGCACTTGGCCGTACCTATGTGGCGAAAGAAGGAATCAATGCACAGATGTCGGTTCCGGCAGAAAATCTTGAGGCGTTCCGCGACACTTTGGAGGCATACGATTTTATGAAAAACATCCGATTGAATGTGGCTGTAGAGCATGACGATCATTCGTTTTTGAAGCTTACAGTAAAGGTGCGCGACAAGATCGTAGCCGATGGTTTAAACGACGACACGTTTGACGTAACCAACATCGGAGTACACCTAAAAGCAAAAGAATTCAACGCAATATTGGACGATCCAAACACGATTGTGGTGGATTTCAGGAACCATTATGAAAGTGAAATTGGTCATTTCAAAGGCGCCATCACTCCAGATGTGGAAACATTCAGGGAAAGTTTGCCGATCATCAACGAGCAATTAAAAGATTTCAAGGAAGGCAAAAACCTGGTAATGTATTGCACTGGCGGTATACGTTGCGAAAAAGCTTCGGCCTATTTCAAGCACCAAGGTTTCAAGAATGTCTATCAGTTGGAAGGCGGGATTATCAATTATGCAAAGCAAATCCAGGAAGAAAATATAGAAAGTAAATTTCTAGGGAAGAATTTTGTCTTTGATCATCGCTTGGGCGAAAGAATCACCGACGACATCCTTTCGCAATGCCATCAATGTGGAAAACCGTGCGACAATCACACCAATTGTGCCAACGATGGTTGTCATTTATTGTTCATCCAATGCGACGAATGCAAGGCATCGATGGAAAACTGTTGCTCAACCGAATGTCTGGAAACTACCCATTTGCCTTTGGCCGAACAAGTAAAACTAAGAAGCGGAAAGCAGGTAGGCAACAAGGTATTCCGCAAAGGAAAATCAGATAAATTGGCCTTCAAGCATTCAGGAGATTTGTCGGATAGGGCTTTGGCTGTAGCCAAACCAGTTCAGGAGAAAAAAATCAGAAAAGCAATCCTAGGGAAAGTCGAGCATTATTATGTAAAGGCACAAGTGGGGCTTTTTGTAATGGAAAGCAATGAATTGAACGTTGGCGACAAGATCCTAATTGCTGGACCAACAACAGGAAACCAGGAATTGGTACTCGAAAAAATGCTCGTAAACGATGCCGAATCTACTACGGCAAAATCAGGCGATAAGGTGACTTTTGCCGTTCCGTTTAGGGTTCGTCTTTCGGACAAGCTGTACAAGATTTTAGAATAAAATAGAACATTATAAGATACGTTAAGCCTATTCCACACCCGTGGAATAGGTTTTTTGTTTTGTGTAAACGACCAATCCTAAAGCCTCTTGTAACTTCAACTTAAAAATTGCTATCTTTACGCACAAAACAAATTACGAATTTTACGTTGTGTTCGCGCAACATCTATATAAAATTATGGCCTGTACAAGTTGTTCAACGTCTGATGGTGGTGCACCAAAAGGCTGTGGAAATAAAGGGAGTTGTGGCACCGATAGCTGCAATAAATTAACAGTTTTCGATTGGCTCTCCAATATGAGCCTTCCTAATGGGGAAGCGATGTTCGACTGTGTTGAAGTACGCTTTAAAAACGGAAGAAAAGAATTCTACAGAAATACTGAAAACCTAACCCTAAGCATCGGAGACATCATTGCTACCGAGGCTTCTCCGGGTCACGACATCGGAATTGTTACCCTAACGGGAGAGTTGGTGAAGATTCAGATGAAGAAAAAAGGAGTAAACTTTAAGGGCGACGTTCCTAAAGTTTATAGAAAGGCATCTCAAAAAGACATCGATATTTGGTCGAATGCCCGCGATAAGGAAGAGCCGATGAAGGTTCGTGCCCGTGAATTGGCAATCGCCCAAAAACTCGAAATGAAGATTTCGGATATTGAATTCCAAGGCGACGGATCGAAGGCAACGTTCTATTATACGGCAAACGACAGGATTGATTTCCGTATGCTGATCAAGGATTTTGCAAAGGAATTCAGCACTAGAATCGAAATGAAGCAGGTGGGTTTCCGTCAGGAAGCGGCACGTTTGGGTGGAATTGGTTCTTGCGGAAGAGAGCTTTGCTGTTCTACTTGGCTGACTGATTTTAGAAGTGTAAATACTTCTGCAGCACGCTACCAACAATTGTCCTTGAATCCACAAAAACTAGCCGGACAATGCGGAAAACTAAAGTGCTGCTTGAACTATGAGTTGGATACTTATATGGACGCTTTAAAGGATTTTCCAGAGTTCGAAACCAAATTATTTACCGAAAAAGGAATGGCCATTTGCCAAAAACAGGACATTTTCAAAGGTTTGATGTGGTTTGCCTACACGGATAATTTCGCCAACTGGCACGTTTTGAAAATCGAACAGGTAAAAGAAATTATTGCCGAAAACAAACTAAAGAACAAGGTTTCTTCGTTAGAGGATTACGCTGTTGAGGACAATGCAACACCGGAAAAAGATTTCAACAACGCAATGGGCCAGGAAAGTTTAACACGTTTTGATCAGCCTAAAAGAAAGAAAAGACCTAGCAAGAAACGCAAGCCGGGAGAGAATGCAATTGTTGCAAATGGCAACCGACCAGCAAATCCAAATCCAGGCAAGCCGGCCATTACAAGCAATGGAGGCAAACCAGCGATTGCACCTGCAAGCAAGCCTGCCGTTGCAAGCGAAAACAAACCGCAAGGTCAGAATAATGCTAAACCAGCCGGAGAGAAAAAGCCTTTTGAAAAAAGAAAGCCAAGACCAAATCGTCCGCAGGGCGAAAGGAAACCTAACGAACCAAAACCTGATAACAGAATAATTCCGAATAAAAAAGATGAGCCTAAAAAGTAGTTTTTTAATTGTTTTAATAGCTATATTTTTATTTTCCTGTGACAAGGAAAGAGTTTTTGATGATTATAAATCCGTTGGAGATGCTTGGAAAAAGGACAGTATTGTAAGCTTTTCTTTCGACCAGCCTGATACTACAAAGCTCTATAATCTGTTTGTGAATTTACGTGGAAACGAACAATACCAATTCAGTAATTTGTTTCTGATTGTAGCATTGGAGCAACCTGGAGGCCTCACAAAAATAGACACTTTACAATATCAGATGACCAATCCAGACGGCACACTTCTTGGGGAAGGTTTTTCGGATATAAAAGAAAGCAAGCTCTTTTATAAGGAAAAAATGAAGTTTCCTAAGATTGGAAATTACAAAGTACACATTCAACAAGCCAATAGACAAACCGGAAAAATTACTGGTATTGAAGAATTGGAAGGAATCACGGAAGTAGGTTTTAGAATAGAATCAATAGAATAAAAGTTATGGCGATTAAAAAAAACAATAACCAAAAAGCACCGGTAGTTAAAGATACGGCCTATTACAAAAAGCAATTCTGGAAAATCTTTCTTTATTGTTTAGGAAGTGTTTTCTTGGTGTTTCTACTGGCTTCTTGGGGAATTTTGGGTTCGATGCCTTCTTTTGAAGAATTAGAAAATCCGGAATCCAATTTGGCAACAGAAATTATTTCTGCAGATGGGGAAACAATCGGTAAGTTTTATAATGAAAACAGGACTTCCGTAAAATACGAAGATTTACCAAAACACCTTGTTGATGCCTTGGTTGCTACCGAAGACGAACGTTTTTACGAGCATTCAGGTATCGACGGAAGAGGAACTCTAAGAGCCGTTACAAGTTTGGGAACAAGCGGAGGAGCAAGTACCTTGACACAGCAATTGGCAAAACAGTTGTTTCATGGTGAAGGTTCAAAATTTCTTCCTTTCAGAATCATACAAAAAATCAAAGAGTGGATTATTGCTACAAGATTAGAAAGGCAATACACTAAAAATGAGATCATCGCCATGTATTTCAATGTATATGATTTCAATAATTATGCTGTCGGAATCCGTTCTGCTGCCAAGACCTACTTCAACAAAGAGCCAAAAGACTTGACCATTGATGAGTCGGCCATTTTGGTTGGAATGTTCAAAAACTCTTCTTTATACAATCCTGTTCGCAACGCACAAGGCGTAAAAAACCGCCGAAATGTTGTGCTCGGACAAATGGTAAAATCTAAAATTATTACCGAAGCACAAAAAGTAAAATACAGCGAGCTTCCGATTACATTGGATTTCAAATTGCAGACGCACAAAGAAGGAACGGCTACTTATTTCCGTGAATACCTTCGTGAGTTCATGAAAGGATGGGCAAAGGAAAACAAAAAACCAGACGGTACGGATTATGATATCTACCGCGACGGTTTAAAAATTTATACTACCATAGATTCGCGCATGCAAGTGTATGCCGAAGAAGCGGTATATGCACACATGGCCAATCTTCAAAAGGAATTTGCCATCGAAAGCAAGAAAAACAAGAATGCTCCATTCGTTAATATTTCTGAAGCTGAAACAGAAAAACTGATGGGTCGTGCAAGAAAGAATTCTGAAAGATGGCGTATCATGACAGCCGAAGGAAAAGACGAAGACGATATCCTGAAATCATTCAGTGTAAAGACAAAAATGAGGGTCTTTTCTTGGGATGGTGAAAAAGATACCATCATGACACCAAACGACTCTATCCGTTACTACAAACATTTCCTTCAAACAGGAGTTATGTCAATGGAACCAGCAACTGGAGCGATCAAAGTTTGGGTGGGCGGTATCAACTACAAGCATTTCCAATACGATCACGTACAGCAAGGAGCGCGTCAGGTAGGATCAACATTCAAGCCGTTTGTTTACGCAACAGCAATTGAACAGCAAGGTTATTCTCCTTGTGATTCAATTATTGATGCGCCTTACACGATTCCAAAAGGAAAACACAACGTTACCGAAACCTGGACACCTAAAAACTCCAACCACGAATACCGCGGAATGGTAACCTTGAAAAAAGCCTTGGCACTTTCCATCAACACCGTTTCGGCAAAACTGATTGACCGTGTTGGTCCGGATGCAGTAATCGATCTGACTAAGAAATTAGGTGTAAAATCAGATATTCCATCACAGCCTTCCATCGCTTTGGGAGCAGTTGAAATCACTGTTCACGATATGGTGGCCGCCTACAGTACGTTTGCCAATCAAGGGGTTTATGTTAAGCCACAAGTTATCGACAGGATCGAAGACAAAAACGGAAACGTGCTTTACCGTTCGGTTCCTGAATCGCATGACGTATTGAACAAGGATATCGCCTATGCCGTTATTAAATTATTAGAAGGTGTAACCGAATCAGGTTCTGGTGCGCGTCTAAGAACTGATGGTGGTGGTCACGGTTACAACAGAGTTACCGGTTATCCATATGCTTTGAGAAATCCAATTGCAGGAAAAACAGGAACCTCTCAAAACCAATCCGACGGTTGGTTCGTGGGTATGGTTCCAAATTTGGCAACTGGAGTTTGGGTAGGAAACGAAGACCGTTCAGCTCATTTCAAAGGGATTACTTATGGACAAGGAGCCACAATGGCATTGCCAATTTGGGGTTCTTTCATGAAAAAATGCTACCAAGACAAAACGCTTTCTGTTTCCAAAGAACCATTCGAACGTCCTAAAAATCTTGCCATAAAAGTAGATTGCTGGGTGCCTCAAGTTAAGGACACGACAGCCGTTGAAGGCGATGTCGAACAAGATACAGACGAATTCGATTTGTAATTTTTAGGAGCTATTTCCCGCTATCCGTTCCAATCTTTTATTTTTTAAAGAAAAAAAATAAAAGGATTTCCACTGCTATCGGGGCTAGGGCTTTTGAGCCATATTGAAGATTTTGCTATAAAACCAACAAACTACTATGATCAACAAAAAAGTAAACAACGTCCAGGAGGCACTTCAAGGAATTGAAGATTCAATGACAATAATGCTTGGAGGTTTCGGGCTATCCGGGATTCCAGAAAACAGCATCGCCGAACTCGTAAAAAAGAACATCACCGATTTGACTTGTATCTCCAACAATGCTGGTGTAGACGATTTCGGTTTGGGATTGCTGTTGCAGAAAAAACAAATCAAGAAAATGATTTCTTCCTATGTAGGAGAAAATGCAGAGTTCGAACGCCAGATGCTTTCAGGAGAATTGGACGTTGAGTTGACACCACAAGGAACTTTAGCCGAAAAATGCCGTGCCGCACAAGCCGGAATTCCAGCTTTCTTCACGCCTGCAGGTTACGGAACAGAAGTTGCCGAAGGAAAAGAAGCACGCGAATACAACGGGAAAATGCACATTTTGGAAGAAGCCTACAAAGCTGATTTCTCCATCGTAAAAGCATGGAAAGGCGACGAAGCCGGAAATCTTATCTTCAAAGGAACAGCCAGAAACTTCAATGCTTGCATGGCCGGTGCCGCAAAAATCACCATTGCCGAAGTAGAAGAATTGGTTCCAGTAGGATCACTTGATCCCAATCAAATTCATATTCCAGGAATTATGGTACAGCGCATCTTCCAAGGAGAAAGATTTGAAAAACGAATTGAGCAACGTACTGTTAGACAACGATAAATTTGAAAATTTGAAAATGAAAAAATTTGAAAATGCGAAACGATAAAGATAATTTAATTGTAAGGTTGACTTTTGAATTTGCATTGAAAATTATTTCATATTCAGAAGAAATAAGGCAAATGAATAGATTTGAGATGGCTTCACAAATTTTTAGAAGTGGTACATCTGTCGGAGCGAATATTAGAGAAGCTCAAAATGCTGAAAGTAAAGCAGATTTTATTCATAAATTTAAAATTGCCGCGAAAGAAGCAGATGAAGTTACTTATTGGCTTGAACTTTGTACAAAATCCGAACACTATCCAAATCCGAAAGAAGAAATATTAAAAGAACTACATTCTATAAATTTGATAATTTCCAAAATAATCTCTTCGAGTAAGAAGCTATAATTTTCAAATCATCAAATTTTTCAAATAATCAAATTATGTTAGATAAAAACGACATCGCAAAACGAATTGCGAAAGAAGTAAAGGATAAATATTATGTAAACCTTGGAATCGGAATTCCGACCTTGGTTGCCAATTATGTCCGTGAAGATATTTCAGTTGAATTTCAGAGCGAAAATGGAGTCCTAGGAATGGGCCCATTTCCGTTTGAGGGGGAAGAAGATGCCGATGTAATCAACGCAGGAAAACAAACCATTACAACGCTTCCTGGAGCCAGTTTTTTTGATTCTGCTTTCAGTTTCGGAATGATCCGCAGCCAAAAAGTAGATTTGACTATTCTTGGCGCAATGGAAGTTGCTGAAAACGGTGATATCGCCAACTGGAAAATCCCAGGAAAAATGGTAAAAGGTATGGGTGGTGCAATGGATTTGGTGGCTTCCGCCGAAAACATCATCGTAGCCATGATGCACGTCAACAAGGCTGGAGAATCTAAAATCCTAAAAAGATGTACGTTGCCTTTAACAGGAGTTGGATGCGTGAAAAAAGTAGTAACCGAATTGGCTGTTTTAGAAATCACACCAAAAGGATTTAAACTTTTAGAAAGAGCTCCGGGCGTTTCAGTAGAACACATCATCGCTTCAACGGAAGCCGATTTGATTATTGAAGGCGATATTCCAGAGATGAATCTAAATTAAGACAGAAATTATCACAATAAAAAAAACCACAAAATTCAATTGAGTTTTGTGGTTTTTCTTTTTTAAGAATGCCTATTAAAATCCATAATTGATCCCTAAGCCAAACACCTGTCTCGTTTGAAATCCTCTAAAGGCATTATCATCATAAATCGCTTGAAATGCAAAGTTAGTCGATAGGTAACGGTTGATTTTCATTACGATATTCAATGTATAATCCATATCTACATTTTGAGGATCTTCTAGATAATTACTGTAAAGGTTCAAGATATTTTCTGCCGTTACATTGGCCATGATATCCAATTTATAATAAGCGGAAGCGTAAAAACCTAGTTCATATCGCATACTTTTGTTGGCATCTACACCAAAATAACTTCCATCCACATAACCCGGAAGTGAGGTATAGTAATTATCTACAAAAGTTAATTTTGAAGTGGCCGGAGCCAGATTTATTTTCAAATTTTGGTCTTTTGTCCACAACATACCTGGACCAAAAGTTAGATAACCTGGAGAAAGAAAACCTGTGTTTTCCGTTCTTGTTTCTGCTCCATTCTCATCTTTTCCGTAAATATATCCTTTTGTAAATTGTGTCCTGAAATTCAAGAATGCTGAATACGACCACTGCCCTGATGCTTTTTTCCCCAAGATGGAGTTGAATTCCAAACGGTCATCCGTCTTTTTCTCGAATGGAGAATTGTTTGTTTTCACCAAACCGTAGGAAGCCATCAACTTGTTGTCCCAAGTCCAATCGTCCTTTTTATAATTCAAATCATAGTTAATCCCAATGTTTCCCGAAAGGTTATTTTCTCCACCGGCAGCCCAATTGCTGAAATTAGATTGGTTAAGCAAAAGCGATGCATTTCCTTTAGATTTCCAAGGACTTACGGTATCGGTTTTGGTTTCAGCTTCCTGAGCGTTTACTGCTGTGAAACTTAGCGTTAGTAGGTATAATGCAAGTTTTTTCATAAGTGAATTTTTAGGTTGGTAGATAAAGATACTAATTTTGGTTGAAAATCCTGTCGCAAATATTGTACCAGCTGCTTATTTTTTAGATGCCTTGAACAGCGGAACAGCCGAACAAGCTTCGCCATACATGATACTTTTGGCAAAAGGCTGTAGCTTTTGTGCCGCCAAAATATAGGCCCTCATCGGAACGGGCTTTTTAGAACAGCCTTTGATGATTACAGGCTTGTTCTCGTAAACAGAATAATCAATATGTGGTAATAATTCCTCGTATAAAACAGCATCCAAATCTTCAATAGTACCATCAATTACTTTTCTGGCAAAAGGAGCCAGATGTAATGTAACTAAAATCGAAGCCCAAGCGGGAACAATTGCATCTGTACTGCAAAAAACAGCCACATAATGATCCTGATATTGTTGCCAATCGTGATTCTTCAAATGCTCACGGAAGTCTTTCTCCTTTAAAAGAAATCCTTCCAAAAGCCATTGCGAAATATCAATTTGAGAACGCGTTACGGCTGGATAATAATCCTCTAAATCAAAAACCTCGAGTGCAGAATTGGCAACCCTGTTTATAATTTCTTCTTCCATTTTCAAATACTAATTATAGCATCCCCAATTCAAGTTTTGCTTCTTCACTCATCAAATCCTTGCTCCAAGGCGGATCGAAAGTGATTTCTACTTCAGCCGCTTTTACATTTTCGATTCCCAACACTTTTTCTTCTACTTCTTTTGGAAGGCTTTCTGCAACAGGACAGTTTGGCGAAGTCAAGGTCATTAGGATTTTTACTTCATAATCGGTGTTGACCATTACATCGTAAATCAATCCTAACTCATATATGTCTACTGGAATTTCAGGATCGTAAATGGTTTTTAATTTTTTTACGATTTGTTCTCCTAGTAAGTTGGTGTCTATTTCTTGTTCCATAATTTTATTCTTTTACCATATAGGTTTTAAATTCCTTAAATGCCTTATATGGTTAATTTATTATTCTTGTGAATTAAATGCCAATGCATACATTTTAATCTGCTTGATCATCGAAACCAAACCATTGGCACGTGTTGGTGATAATTGTTCCTTCAAACCGATTTCATCTATAAATTTGGTGTCGGCTTCCAATATATCCGAAGCTTTCTGGTTTGAAAAAGCACGGATTAGAACGGCAATAATTCCTTTTGTAATGATTGCATCGCTATCGGCAGTGAAAACAATCTTATCATTAATCACTTCTCCGTGAAGCCAAACTTTCGACTGACATCCTTTGATGGTATTTTCTTCAACCTTGTATTTTTCTTCAATTAACGGAAGACTTTTCCCTAAATCGATTACATATTGAAAACGCTCTTCCCAATCATCAAACATTGAAAATTCGTCTACTATCTCGTCCTGTACTTCTTTTATTGTCATCTTAATTATCTGAAAATGAAACTATCTTATTTACAAATTCCGCAATTTCTACTGGCGGATTTCCATGGTCAAAACCTTTTGTCTCATATGTTTTTCCTTCATAAACCACTCTTAGATTGGCAATTGCTGCTCCATCATAAAAACGCTTTTGGGTCGGATCTTTATATTCTGAAAGTTTATCCAAATCTACTGTTTTATAAAGATTAGCCAACTCTTTCCAATCCTGATTCGTCAACTTATATTCTTTGGTTTCGCCGTCGCGTTTTCTGGTCATCGTCAGCTTTTCATCCTGGATGTTGATGTTCAAATAAAATCCTCTTGACGTAGCCTGATATTCTATCGTTGCCTTTTTCATTTCGTCGCTCAACTGCCTGTCACAACCTTTTGCTAGAAAAAGTGTTAGAAAAATCATTGTAAATAGTTTCATGTGTATATATTTATTGTTTTTATCGGTCACATGTAATTCGCATATGATCATTATTGTTTATGACCAACTTTAAGTCCTGCTCATTTCATAGTTTATTCTTTTAAGACAACATTCTTTGGGCTTTTTTCACCGCTTCCACCATCAAATCAATTTCTTCTTTTGTATTGTAAAACGAAAACGAAGCCCTGACAGTTCCCGGAATGCAAAAGAAATTCATAATTGGCTGAGCACAATGATGTCCGGTTCTAACGGCAATTCCTTGTTTGTCGATTATAGTTCCGATATCATACGGATGAATGCCATCTATGTTAAACGAAATTACGGAAGTTTTTTCGGATGTACCATAAATCTTCAATCCTTCAATCTCCAATAATCGTTTCGTTCCGTATCCTAGTAACTCTTTTTCTTGTTGTTGAATGTTTTCGAAACCAATTTCATTCAAATAATCAATTGCTACACCAAGCACAATTCCGCCAGCGATATTAGGCGTTCCAGCTTCAAATTTATGGGGCAAATCGGCATAGGTTGTTTTTTCGAACGTCACTTCCTTAATCATTTCGCCACCACCTTGATAAGGCGGTAATTTGTTGAGCCATTCTTCTTTTCCGTATAAAATTCCAGTTCCTGTCGGGCCACAGATTTTATGTCCTGAAAAAACATAAAAATCACAATCCAATACTTGTACATCCGGCTTCAAATGTGGTGTTGCTTGAGCTCCATCAATCAAAATTGCCGAACCAACTTCGTGGGCTTTATCAATCATATATTTTATCGGATTGATAACACCCAAAGCATTCGAAATATGATTTACGGTAACAATTTTGGTTTTATCCGAAAGCAATTTATCGAATTCTGACATGATCAATGCTCCGTTTTCATCCATTGGAATTACCTTCAGAATCGCTCCGGTTTTTTCACAAAGCATCTGCCATGGCACGATATTACTATGATGCTCCAAAGCCGAAACCAAAACCTCATCGCCGGGTTTTAAAATCGAAGCAAATCCGTTGGCCACCAGATTAATTCCGTGGGTTGTTCCTGAAGTAAACAAAACTTCGTGGGCAAATTTTGCATTGATGTGCGACTGTATTTTTTTTCTGGAAGATTCGTAAGCATCTGTCGCCAATTGACTTAACGTATGAACGCCACGATGGATATTTGCATTGATTTCACTGTAATATTTTGTGATGGCATCCAATACAATTTGTGGCTTTTGGGAAGTCGCACCGTTATCAAAATAAACCAATGGTTTACCGTTCACCTTCTGAGAAAGTATGGGAAAATCGGCACGAATTTTTTGAATATCTAACATAATTTATTTAGAAAAAATCTAAATACAAAAGTAGTAAAAACGAAGTGGTTTTTTACTAATCACTTGTTAATAATGGGTTTGTTTTTTATATTTACGCAAACGCAATAGTATCGCTTCAAATGAAAAAATTCTTCAAGTTTTTAGGAATCTCCATCGTCTTACTGCTTATTTACTTCGGATTTACCACTTATCCAAAACTTGATTTGATTTCGGGTTTCTCTGCCAAAAGTATCGCATCGGGATTTTTTATAGACCACCGTTCCCAGGAAATGATTGAATTGGGAGACAACGATATGGATTTGATTGACTTGGCAAAGAACAAAATCAACAATCAGCAAAAATACGCCACCTCCTCAGTTTACGGATTGAAGGAACGAAAAGCGATTTATCGTGAAGGTTTAGGTGTGACGTTGATCAATGATGATTTTGATGTTTCTAAACCCTATTTGGTTCCGAAAAGAACTAAAACCGAGAACAATTTGCCTTATCCTTACGGAAACAACGAACCGAAAGACACGATTTTTTCTAACATTGATTATACGAAATTAGAAAAGGCTTTAACTGATGCTTTTGATAAAAAAGGAGAGAAAAACAAACGAACGCGCTCGATTGTAATCTTGCATAAGGATAAATTGGTTGCTGAAAAATACGATACTGGTTTTGATAAAAATTCAAGGATTTTAGGTTGGTCGATGACAAAGAGTTTGACGGCGACTTATTTCGGCATCCTGCAAAAACAAGGAAAGCTCAATATTAATAATCCGGCTCCAATTGCTGAATGGAAAAATGATGAACGTGCGAAAATCACTATAAACGATTTGATTCATATGAATTCGGGTTTGGAATGGGAAGAGAAATACGATAAGATTTGCGATGCTACCAAAATGCTTTTTGAAGCAGAAGATATGGCAAAAGTACAACTCGAAAAACCTTCAATTGGAACGCCAAATCAAAGTTGGAATTATTCTTCCGGAACCTCCAATTTGTTGTCCCACATTTTGAGAAATCAGTTTAAAACACATCAGGAATATTTGGATTTCTGGTATTCGGCTTTGATTGATAAAATCGGAATGCATTCGATGCTGGTGGAAACGGATATGGTTGGAAATTATGTTGGTTCATCTTATGCTTGGGCTACGACACGAGATTGGGCGAAATTCGGATTGCTCTATTTAAGAAACGGAAACTGGAACGGCGAACAGCTTTTTGAGGAAAGTTGGTCGAAGTATGTGGCAACTCCAACCAATACTTCTAATGGACGATATGGCGGACATTTTTGGTTGAATGCTGGTGGAAAATATCCTGATGCTCCAAAAGACCTATATTATGCAAGTGGTTTTCAAGGTCAGAAGATATTCATCGTTCCTTCGATGGATTTGGTGATTGTTCGTTTTGGCTTGACGGACGACGAGGCTTATGATTTTAATGGATTGTTGAAAGGAATTTTGGGGAGTTTCCAAGAAGCCCAAAAGTCTATCAAATAGCCCCGATTGAAGGGAAAATCCTTTTTGTTTTTTTCTTTAAAAACAAAAAGATTTGGAAAGAAAGCGGGAATATGGATTCTGAAAATGCCTAGCGATTCGCTCCTAATTTTAAAAACTCCCTCCTGCTCCACCGCCACTAAAACCTCCCCCGCCAAAAGGCATCTTGGATTGCTCGACTTCTTCGGCGTGTTTGATGTCTTGAGAATTTACTATTAAAGCTTCAATGTTGTTGAGCATTGCCGTGTCGTTCGTGTGGTCGTGTTTAAAAGTGATTCCCGTTTCGTTGGTTTTTATCTTTTGGATGACGAAATAAACGAAGGCAAAAATTCCTAATCCGGCAAGTAGCAATGCCCATTCTGCTGGCAAAACGCTATGGTAGTATCGGAACGTTAGAATCGAAAGTGCAAATGTCAATCCGCCGATGTAGAGCATGGTTCGGTTTTTAGTTTTAAGCGAATAGAAAATATAAACTAGCGGAACGGCAAACATCAAGATGTAAAACAGCCAACCGAAAGGCACATCTGAGTTGGTATAATCGGCCGATAATAGTTCTTCGGAAAGGGTTCTCACTACAAAATAATTCACTGACAGGTAGCCCAAGAAAAGGGTATAAATAAAAAACCACTCCCAGATATCACTATAGAAATAGAGCTTCGGATGGTCCTTGAATTTTTGGTGGGTATAATAAAATCCAATCGCTATCGCTAGCAAAACAAAAGGCAAAATTGCAGAAACTTCTGTGTGTTCAATCAGCATATAACTTACAAGGAAAACGATTCCCGTTAAAAAAACCAGAAACGACAAGGTATTTACATATCGAATAGCAAACACTAAACCAATAATTATCATTGCGACAAAACCGCCAATCGGAGAATTGGAATCGACCACAATGGCGGAATAAAAACTCAATTGTGCACCGATAATGAAAGCGTCATCTAAACCGTGTCGGAAGAAATTTTGACTGCAAAGTAGCTCCAATATTCCTAATCCTATAAATGAAATTATGAATCCAGCCATCTTGAAATCTGAATTCAGATTAAAGATGATTAAAAAAAGTAATCCGATTATTGAAAGGTACAAAAGCGCACCTAAAAGGAAAGAACCCGCTCGGACGAAAATGTTTCGACTCGTTTTTAAAGTGGTGAGTTGTTGCTTAATGGCATTTAAATTTTCGCTCTGGATAAAACCCGATTTCTTTAAATCGATGGCTTCTTCCACTAAAAAAGTATTTTCTAAAAGTGTCTTATTGTAGGCTATCATTGGTTTTTTTGTTGAAATTTTTAATCGCTTTTATAAACAATACAATTGAACTGATAAAGTAAACAGGAAGGATGACGATAAAAAGTTCCCAGAAATCTTCAAAATCAGTATGCTCAAGAAGCCTCACTATCACAATATTAAAGCCGATAAAGCCGTATAGTAGTGTAAAAATATAAATCGAAATGGCTTCGATTTCGAAACTCTTTTTATAGAAAAAATAGCATGTCCCTGCCATGAGAAATAAAAATAGCACCCAAATGTCGTTCATCAAACCTGCAATACAACAGATGCTGATTAGATGCAAGGCAAAAGTGAGCAATACCAAATCGAAGTGTTTTTTGAGGCTGATATTTTTAGAATGAACCGACCAAAGTACAATGATTAAACCCAAAAGCAATCCGTAATACGACAAGTTTTCGTTCCAATACACATCATTATTGATGAGCGTTCTTGGCGTTAAAGAAATTCCGAGAGAAGTGACCAAAGCCGTGATTCCGATGGACAATGCGCTTTTATTGTTGAAATAATAAGCCGATGCCAAAGCGATAAAAGCAGAAATATAAATGGAGATCTCGAAGTAATTTCCAAAAATCGCATATTGAAATTGGATGTACCCCATGAAACTACAACTCAAAATAACCGCCAAAAGCACGAGATAGTTGTAAACAGGATTTTCAAAATCAATGTCTTCTTTGGAAAAACCTTTCGATTCTTTGAAACTGAAGTAAAAGCAAACTATGGTCAAAGCCAACATCACCAATAAAATAATGGAATGCCCGATGGTATCGATGTTTTTATAAATCAATATTCCGACACCCGAAGTAAACAGCAAAACCGATAAATACATCAGGAATAGCAACTCATTACGAAGTGAAAAGATGCCTTGTGAAAAATAATTCCGGATGCCTACTTCCTGCTCCTTACTCAACAGTTCCCTATCCAAAAGCTTTTGAACGTTTCTATTGGTTTTGTCCATAATATTTTATTTAAAGCGATACTATCAAATATAAGGATTTTAGTATCCGAAACCGCTTTAAATAAAAAAAGTTGCCTTCCGACAACTTTTAATTTTTATAAATCAAATCCAATATTAACTCCTAATTTCATGGCGATGATTTTGGTGATTCTCGCCTTCAGGACTGGGATTTTGATGCTTTCGATGACTTCGTTTGTAAAGGCATACATCAGCAATGCTTTGGCTTCCTTTTCAGGAATTCCACGTGATTGCATATAAAACATCGCTTTTTCATCCAATTGCCCAATCGTGCAACCGTGAGAACATTTTACATCATCAGCAAAGATTTCCAATTGTGGTTTTGCATTTACCGAAGCTTTGTCGCTTAACAAAATATTATTGTTTTGCTGGAAAGCATTGGTTTTTTGGGCTTCTTTTTCTACGTAAATCTTACCGTTGAAAACTCCTGTTGACTTGTCGTCCAAAATCGTTTTGTAATTCTGGTGGCTTTCACAATTTGGCGTCGCATGTTGCACCAAAGTATAATGGTCAACGTGCTGTTTTCCTTCAATAATCGTGATTCCTTTTAATGTAGAATCAATATGTTCGCCTTGGTGGTAAAAGTTTAGATTGTTTCTGGTCAAGTTTCCTCCGAAAGAAAAAGTATGTACTGAAGCATGGCTTTGATCTTTTTGGGCGATGTAAGTATTGTCAATCAACGAAGCTTCCAGATTGTCATTTTGGATTTTGTAATAATCTACAATCGCTCTTTTTTGGGCAAAAATCTCCGTAACAGAATTCGTTAGAACCGGGTTTTCATTCAACGATTGATGTCTTTCGATGATTTGAACGTGGGCATTTTCTCCAACGATAATCAAGTTTCTTGGTTGCACCAAAAGGGCACTTTCGCTTCCAGTTGAGAAGTTGATAATTTCGATTGGCTTGTCGGCTACCTTATTTCTTGGGATGTTGATGTAAGCTCCTTCATACGCGAAAGCGGTATTTAAGGAAGTCAGACTTTCATCCTTATTGGCAATTTTATTGAAGTATTCATCAATCACCATTTTGTATTTTGGCTTTGTCAACGCCGATGACATCAAGCAAACATCCAAACCGTCGTGCGTCGTAGAAGACAAAAACGAACTGAAAACGCCGTCTACAAAAACCACTTTGTACGTATCAATTTCATGTAAATAATATTTTTTTACATCCGAATATTGAACCGTATTTTCGTTTTTTGGGAATACGCTGAAATCATTTTTCAAGATGGCATTCAGCGAAGTATATTTCCAAGCCTCGTCCTTTTTTGTCGGAAAGCCTTTTTCTTCAAAATTCTTAAATGCTTCTGTACGAACATCGTGCAAGTCTGAATGAACATCCACTTGCTCTTCAAAAGCCATAAAAGATGATATTAATTTTTCTTTTAACATAATTTTTGTGACCTCGACTGGATTCAAACCAGTAACCTTTTGGTCCAATTTTAAATTCAAACATTAAGAGATTAAGAAAAATTAAGCTTAATGAAACTTAATTCCTTAATGTTTCAAAATATTAATTTTCGGCTTTAATCCAGTCGTAACCTTTTTCTTCCAGTTCGTAAGCTAATTCTTTTCCGCCTGATTTTACGATTTTTCCATTATATAAAACGTGAACAAAATCAGGAACGATATAATCCAAAAGTCTTTGGTAGTGCGTGATTACAATGATAGCGTTGTTTTCGCTTTTCAATTTATTCACACCGTTTGCCACGATTCTCAATGCATCAATATCCAAACCTGAATCGGTTTCATCTAAGATTGCCAATTTTGGTTCTAGCATCGCCATTTGGAAAATTTCGTTTCTCTTTTTCTCTCCTCCCGAAAAACCTTCATTTAACGAACGGGACAAGAATTTACGGTCGATTTCCAATAATTCAGATTTCTCACGAATTAATTTCAGCATTTCGTTGGCCGGCATTTCTTCCTGACCTTTTGCTTTTCTTCCTTCGTTAATCGCGGTTTTCATGAAGTTCGTTACCGAAACTCCAGGAATTTCAACCGGATATTGAAACGAAAGAAAAACGCCTTTATGTGCTCTTTCTTCCGGAGCCAAATCAGCTAAATCTTCGCCATCCAATTCAACAGAACCATCTGTAACTTCATAATGTTCGTTTCCTGCAATAACAGCAGAAAGTGTACTTTTTCCAGAACCGTTTGGTCCCATAATTGCGTGAACTTCGCCCGCTTTTACTTCAAGATTGATTCCTTTTAGGATGTCTTTATCTTCAATTCCAGCGTGTAAATTTTTTATTGATAACATTTTTGTTTGTTTATTCGTAATGTCCTTTTTAAAGACAGTATATTTAAAATTTCTATTGTTTATTAACTAAAATTATTTCCACAGAGCATCGATTTCTTCCATTGTCATTCTAACTCCTTTTCCATCTTTGATGCTTTGTTCAGCCTCTAAAATTTCTTTTACAAATTCTGGATTATATTGTTTTTCAATTTCAAAACCCAAAGACTTCGCCAAGGCTTTTAAAACCGGCAAATCTTTTTTCTTTACGTTTTTTAAAATTATGTCCATAATTTTTTAAGGTTTATAAATAATTACATCAATTTCTTCTTCAACTTTTGAAAGTTGTTTGTCTGCAGTTAATATTGGTAATTCTAAATATTTTGCAGTTGCCAAAACAATGCTATCTGGTAATTTAATTTTATACTTGCGTCTAAAATTTATTGCGTTCTGCTTTACAGCATAATTAATATCAATAATTTTAACTTGTTTCAAAAGTTTGACAATTTCCTTTAATTCATTTTCTGAAATTTCAGGAAAACTCAATAATTCCATTTCAGAAATAATGGAAATATAAATGTCATTTCCTTGCAGATACTGTTTAACATCTTCATCGCCATTAAGCAAATAAAGAATAATATTGGTATCAACAAATAAACTATTCCCACTCATCGCGCATCTGTTTCTGAATAACTAATGGGTCTTTTTTTAATTTTATTTTTCCTAAAAAAGCTCCAGCATCAAATCCTTTTTTATTTGATTTAGTTTTCAAAAATTCTTGAATTACCGATTTATTTGTTCCTTTTTTTAAGATTAAAACCATAGTAATTAATTTTAATTATTTATCCCACACTGCCTTCCAAAGAAATCTCCAACAACTTTTGAGCTTCAACTGCAAATTCCATCGGAAGCTTGTTCAAAACCTCTTTACTGAAACCATTTACAATCAATGCAATCGCTTTTTCAGTTGGAATTCCTCTTTGGTTGCAATAGAAAACCTGGTCTTCGCCGATTTTACTTGTCGTCGCTTCGTGTTCTATTTTTGCTGAAGGATTTTTTGATTCGATGTATGGAAAAGTATGAGCGCCACAATTATTTCCCATCAAAAGCGAATCACACTGAGAAAAGTTTCTCGCATTGTCAGCTCTTGAACTGATTTGCACCAATCCACGATAGCTGTTTTGCGATTTTCCGGCAGAAATTCCTTTTGATATAATCGTTGATTTTGTGTTTTTTCCTAAGTGAATCATCTTGGTTCCTGTATCGGCTTGCTGGAAATTATTGGTTACGGCAATCGAATAAAATTCACCAACTGAATTATCACCTTTTAAAATACAAGATGGATATTTCCACGTTACGGCAGAACCCGTTTCTACTTGTGTCCAAGAAATTTTCGCGTTTTTCTCACACAAACCTCTCTTTGTCACAAAGTTATAAACCCCGCCTTTTCCTTCTTTATTTCCTGGAAACCAGTTTTGAACCGTTGAATATTTGATTTCGGCATCATCCAAAGCAATCAATTCTACAACTGCAGCGTGCAATTGGTTTTCATCGCGGGATGGCGCCGTACAACCTTCCAAATATGAAACATAACTTCCTTCATCGGCAATAACAAGCGTTCTTTCGAATTGGCCAGTTCCTGCTTGGTTGATTCGGAAATAAGTTGAAAGTTCCATCGGGCAACGAACGCCTTTTGGAATGTAACAGAAACTTCCATCAGAGAAAACAGCTGAATTCAATGCAGCATAGAAATTGTCTTTCTGAGGCACAACAGTTCCCAAATATTTCTTCACCAATTCTGGATGTTCCTTGATTGCTTCTGAAATTGGACAAAAGATGATTCCTTTTTCAGCCAAAGTCTTCTTGAAAGTCGTTGCTACAGAAACTGAATCGACCACAATATCCATTGCGACATTGTTCATCATTTTCTGCTCGTCGATTGAGATTCCCAGTTTTTTGTACATTGCCAAGAGCTCTGGATCAACATCATCAAGTGTCTTGTTTGGATCAACCGATTTTGGAGCTGAATAATAAGCAATCGCTTGGAAATCAGGTTTTGTATAATGAACATTTGCCCATTCTGGCTCAATCATTTCCTTCCACGCTCGGAAGGCTTCGATTCTCCAGTCAGTCATCCATTGTGGTTCTTCTTTTTTCAAAGAAATCGCACGAACAATGTCTTCGTTTAAACCAATAGGAAACGTCTCCGATTCGATATCAGTGTAAAATCCGTATTCGTACTCTTTATTTTCGAGCTCGATTTTTAAATCGTCTTCTGTGTATTTTGACATTTTATTTTTTTTAAAACCATTAAGGTATTAAGAAAATTAAGGCTTAATAGTTCAAATATTAAATTCTGTATATTATAGAGAAAATGACTCCCCACAACCACAAGTCCTGCTTGCGTTTGGATTATTGAAAACAAATCCTTTACCATTCAATCCTCCTGAAAATTCCAAGATTGTTCCCGCCAGATATAAGAATGATTTTTTTTCAACTGCTATCTTTACATTATTATCTTCAAAAACCTTATCGTTTTCTCCTAGTTCCTTATCAAATTTCAATTCGTATGACAAGCCAGAACATCCACCGCTTTTTACGCCCACACGAACGTAATCTTTGGCAGCATCAAAGCCGTCCTCTTCCATCATATTGACGATTTTCTTGCTTGCAGAATCAGATACCTTTATCATAGTGATTTGTATTTAGTCTAATTAATTTGCAAAGATACGTCATAATTAGTTTTTTACATAATCGCTAACATTTTTATAACGGATGATTGCATAGAAAATATTTATGACACATTTAAAATAAAAAACGGATGACAGTTTTCACCTCATCCGTTTCAAAATCAATTCATTATGTTTTTAAGAATTTCCGTAAAGATTTGATTCTCCACCATCAATGGCAATCGTCTGACCATTTACATATTGGCATTCATCACTCAATAAAAAGGCAACTAAATTTCCAACATTTTCAGGGTCTCCTAATTTTCTGGTGGGATTTCTTTGTGCATATTCCGCTTCGGCTGCTTTCGGGTCGGATGGATTTACTTGCTTGAAGGCTTCCGCAACCATTGGCGTTAAAATGGCTCCAGGTGCGATGGCGTTCGTATAAATTCCGTCTTTTCCATATTCAATTGCAGCGTTTTTTGTCATTCCAGAAACAGCATGTTTACTGGCAACATAAGGCATTTGGTTGACAACACCACGAATTCCTCCAACGGAAGCCACGTTTACAATTTTTCCACCGCCATTTTTCTGCATCACAGGAATCACGTGTTTCAATCCATAATAAACGCCCATTAAATTGATGTCGATTACTTTTTTGAAGACGTTTACATCATAATCAACCAACGGCGCTTGTTTTCCTTCAATCCCGGCATTGTTGTAAAATCCGTCGATGGTTCCAAACTCCTCAACCGTTTTTTCTACATAATTTTTAACCGCTTCTTCATCCGAAACATCGGCCACAACGGTTAAAACTTTTACGCCTTGAGCGATTGATTCGATTTCTTTTTTTGCTTTTTCTAAAGCCTCTTCGTTGTAATCAACGATTGAAAGATTGGCTCCTTTTTGTGCTACAACTTTACTTGTTGCCAAACCTAATCCCATTGCAGCACCAGTAATAAGTATTGTTTTTCCTTTGAAAGTACTCATAATTTAATTTTTTAATGTGTCCTAAAATTACAACCGAACGAAACCATGGGCGGTTAAGTAACCGTTAATTAACTTGATTTTATGTTTATTCAAACATTAGCGTTTCGTAGTTAATTTTCTCTTTAAAATTCTAAAATCCTATCTTTACGCTAATTTAAAAAATACTAATAATGAAATTATATCCGATTGAAGCTGGAAATTTTAAACTGGACGGCGGTGCGATGTTTGGCGTAGTGCCCAAAACCATTTGGAGCAAAACCAATCCTGCCGACGAAAACAACCTCATTGATATTGCGGCAAGATGTCTTTTAATTGAAGATGGAAATCGCTTGATTTTGATTGATAACGGAATGGGCGACAAGCAATCGGAGAAATTTTTTGGGTATTACTCGCTTTGGGGAAGTCATTCGATTGACAATTCGCTTGCGAAATACGGTTTTCATCGAGATGATATTACCGATGTTTTTATGACACACCTCCATTTTGACCATTGTGGCGGAAGTGTGATTTGGAACAAAGACAGAACCGGCTACGAAGTCGCTTTCAAGAATGCAAAATTCTGGACGAACGACAATCATTGGGATTGGGCGACAAAACCAAATCCAAGGGAAAAAGCTTCTTTTTTGACCGAAAATATTCTTCCGATGCAGGAAAGTGGTCAACTTAATTTCATCAAAAGACCAGAAGGCGATTTACTAAAAAATTCAGAATTGGGTTTTGATATTTTCTTTGCAGATGGACATACCGAAAAAATGATGATTCCGAAGATTCAATACCAAGACAAAACCATTTGTTTTATGGCGGATTTATTGCCAACTGCTGGACATTTGCCTTTGCCTTATGTGATGGGATATGATACGCGTCCGCTTTTGACGTTACCTGAAAAAGCGAAATTCTTGACAGAAGCCGCCGAAAATAATTACTTTTTGTGGTTGGAGCACGACGCTCACAACCAAATCATCACCGTGGAAAATACTGAAAAAGGCGTTCGGTTGAAAGAGGTTTTTTCGTGCGAAGAGATTCTGTAAATGAAAATTAAACTCCCCAAAATCGAAACCATCTTCCTAAAATAATGTTAAGTTCTTTTTTGTTTGTAACAAAACAAAACTATTTTTGACAAATCAATTAAAATTCAAATATTTAAAATAATGAAAAGAGTAAGATTATCGTATTTATCTCTCGTTGTCGCTTTAGCATTGACGGGTTGTGGTACCTCAAAAGTGGTTACTACTTATAATGTTGACAAACTTCCGCTAAAGAACGCGAAGATATCTGATGAGCAATTGAAAAGATGGAGTCATTTGGATATTTTGACTGATACTATACCAGGAATGAGCGTTGATAAGGCTTATGCCGAATTATTGAAGGATAAAAAAGGTGTAAAAGTAATCGTAGGTATCGTAGATTCTGGTGTAGATATTGAGCACGAGGATTTGAAAGCACACGTTTGGACCAATGCAAAAGAAATTCCAGGAAACGGAATAGATGATGATAAAAACGGTTACATCGATGATATTCACGGTTGGAATTTCCTAGGCGATATTACCAAAGAACGTTTGGAATACGAAAGAATCGCGATGGATAAAACCTTGACCGATGATGCTACGTATCAAAAAGCGAAAGCTATGGTTGACAAAAAACTGAATGAAAGTGGTCAAGGAAAAGCAAGAATGCAAGATATGTTGACTCAAACTACGGCTTCAGACGATGTCCTTAAAAAACATTTCGGAAAGTCGGTTTATACTGTTGAGGAAGTAAACGCCATCAACTCTACAGATCCGGCAATTGCAAAAGCTCAAAAAGTAATGAAGCAAGTACTTTCTTACGGATTGCCTGTTGAAGACTTAAAGAAAGAAATCCAAAAAGAATTGGATGAGTCGTCAAATTATGATGCACACATTAACAAAAACTACAGAACGGTTTTAGGCGATAATCCAAAAGACATCAACGACAAGAAATACGGAAACAATAACGTAATTGGTCCAGACAAGAAAGAAGCGCTTCACGGAACACACGTTGCGGGAATCGTAGCGCAAGCAAGATACAACAACCTTGGTGGCGACGGTGTGGCTTCAAACAATGTAGAAATATTGACCGTTCGTGCTGTTCCAGACGGAGATGAGTATGATAAAGACATCGCTCTTGGAATCCGTTATGCGGTTGACAATGGTGCGAAAGTTATCAACGGAAGTTTCGGTAAGGCATTTTCTCCACAAAAACAATGGGTGTATGATGCCATCAAATATGCTGAAGAAAAAGATGTTTTGATTGTTCATGCTGCTGGAAATGATGCAAAAGATATCGACGTTGAGGACAACTTCCCGAATGATTCTGATGACAAGAAAACAGAATTTGCTAGCAACTTGATTACCATCGGTGCTTTGAATTTTGAATATGGAACTAATGTTGTAGCAAACTTCTCTAATTATGGAGCTTTGAACGTTGATGTTTTTGCTCCTGGAGTAAAAATCTACGCTACTACGCCAAACAATGAATACCAATACTTGCAAGGAACTTCTATGGCGTCGCCAAATGCTGCGGGAGTTGCAGCTTTGATTCGTTCTTACTATCCAGATTTATCAGCTAAACAAGTAAAACAAATCTTGATGGATTCTGGAACTGCAATCAATACTACAGTTCAAGTTGGCGGGCCTAAAGGCGATAAAAAACCATTCTCTTCTTTGTCTAAATCAGGAAGAATTGTAAATGCTTACACGGCTTTGCAAATGGCAGCAAAAATGTCAAAAAAATAATCATACCCAATATTCACTAACGGAAGGTTCGCGCCTTCCGTTTTTTTTATATCAGAATTATGAAAAAAATCCTTCTGCTTTCAATTCTTTTCATTGGTTTTACAAACGCATCAGCCCAAAACACGACCTATTGGCAACAGCACGTTGATTATAAGATGGACGTTACGATGGATGCGAAAACTTTTCTATACAAGGGAAAACAGGAATTGGTCTACACCAATAATTCGCCTGATACGCTAAAAAAAGTGTACTACCATCTCTACAACAACGCCTTTCAGCCGGGAAGCGAAATGGATGCAAGGATAAAAGCCATTGCCGATCCTGACAGAAGAATGGTAAAAACTTTTAAAACTGCTGAAAAAACCACCAAAGAAAGTAGAATCAGCAACTTGAAGCCGGATGAAATTGGCTTCCTAAAAATCAACAACTTCAAACAGGATGGTGCTGTTGCAACAACAAAAACAACCGGAACTATTCTGGAAGTAACACTTGCAAAGCCTATTTTGCCTAAACAGAAAACAACTTTTACGCTTGATTTTGACGGTCAGGTTCCTGTACAAATTCGTCGTTCTGGAAGGAATAACGATGAAGGAATTGCGCTTTCTATGTCGCAATGGTATCCAAAATTAGCCGAATATGATTTCGAAGGTTGGCATGCAGATCCTTATATTGCACGTGAATTTCACGGCGTTTGGGGAAATTTTGATGTAAAAATCACCATCGATAAAGACTATATTATTGGAGGTTCTGGTTATCTTCAAAACCCAAATGAAATTGGTTATGGCTATCAAGACGCTGGCGTAGAAGTGAAGCACAGCAAGAAAACCAAAACCCTGACTTGGCATTTCCTAGCGCCAAACGTTCACGATTTTACTTGGGCTGCCGATAAGGATTACCTTCACGATGTCGTTCAAGTTCCGGGTGGTGCAAAATTACATTTCCTGTACAAAAACAATCCAGACATTCTTCAAAATTGGAAAAACCTGCAACCAAAAACGGTTGAGTTGATGCAATTCTACAATGAAGTTGTGGGCAAATATCCTTATGATCAATACTCCGTAATTCAAGGTGGCGATGGCGGAATGGAATATGCAATGTGCACGCTAATCTTAGGAAACGGTTCTTTCGAGGGTTTATTTGGCGTTACAGCACACGAATTGGCACATTCTTGGTTCCAGCACATCTTGGCTACAAACGAATCCAAGCATGGCTGGATGGACGAAGGTTTTGCTACTTTCATAGAAGATTTGGCTGTCAATCAGATTATGAATAAGAAGCAGGATAATCCGTTCCAAAGTTCCTATGCAGGCTATTTCTCTATGGTTAATTCCGGAAAGGAGCTTCCACAATCTACTCATGCTGATCGATTTGATGAAAATCGTGTTTACAGCATTACTTCCTATTCAAAAGGGAGCGTTTTTCTTTCGCAATTGGGCTATTTAATTGGAAATGATAAATTGATGACCACCTTGAGAAGATATTACAACGAATTCAAATTCAAGCATCCTACACCAAATGATTTCATCCGTGTGGCCGAAAAAGTTTCGGGAGCTGAATTGGATTGGTATCTTACAGACTGGACACAAACTACGAACACCATTGATTACGGCATTAAAAATGTACAAGAAAACGGCGCAAATACGACAGTTACTTTGGAAAGAATCGGCAGGATGCCAATGTCCATCGACTTGTATGTGGAATATAACGACGGAACTGTTGAAACTTTTTACATTCCGTTGCGAATGATGTTTTATGAGAAAGAAAATCCATATCCGCAATTCAAAAGAACAGTTCTTAAAGATTGGGCTTGGGCATTTTCCAACTATGAATTCACCATCAATAAGCCAAAAAGTGACATCAAAACGATTATGATTGATCCAAGTCAGATGATGGCAGATATTAAAAAGGAAAACAATATATATCCTTCTAAATAATACTTTTTACTTTTTAGAAAAAAGACTGTTTTTATAAATAAAACAGTCTTTTTTTATTTTATGAAATTGGTTAATCCAACAAATACCCAACCCCGATAGATCCATAAAAATAACCCTCAATTACCCTATTCTTAGCTTCACGTCCTCTCCAAACAAAAGAATATGATAAATTCCAATGGTTTTTCCTAAACTTCAAGCCCGCTTCAGCATTAAACCGAAAAGGCTCCAGCGGAAATGTAACCGGACTATTGTCATTAAACATACTTCCCTGAATCGTGGCATCATAAGCCTGATAATTAATTTTTGGCGAAGCATAAAAATAAAATTCACTTTCTTCCTTATATTTTTTATCCGCACGAAGCGATCCATCATATAAATTGGAATTATAAACTGGAAGCAGTTTCTTCAGACTGAATCGGGCAACGGGACCCACTGTCAATGAGTTAAAAATTGTTCCCACACTTGCCTCAGCTTGAAGTTGCAAATCAACATAGCTTTCTCTTTTCGGAAATAATTTTATCGAATAAAAAACATTCGCCTGAACCGCAAATGCATTCTTGATTTGATGTTCCCATCCGTAAACATTTCGATACCCAAAGAGATCATGAAAACCTCTTTGTACTTCTTCCCCAAAAGCATTCGGACCAACATAGCCCAGCTGTCCATTCACTTTCAAAACCGATTCGTTCTGATAAAAGGTATTCAGTCCAGCTTCTGCGAAAAGATAGCCTGCAAAAGGCCGGTCATTTTTATTGATATCTGCGGCACGTATCGTTTGCGGATTGTATATATATTGCCCTAACCGAAACTCAACAATCTTCTTATTGATTTTTTCATTTTCGTTGTTGATGAGATAGCGGTAGAAAAATTCAAATCCGTTCGTATAATATTTATCATTCACAGTAGAAACATAAAGATCGTTATCGAAAACAATCCCGATTTCTGTTGGTCTTTTTTGAGCCGAAACAGAATAAGAAGCCAACAATACGATCAATAATTTCTTTAGCATAAAATCAATATTCAAGTTTCACATAGCGCATGTGCCGCATAATTCTGGTTTTTCTTCTTTCGGTATAACTCGAAGAATTGCTGGCCTTGAACTTTCTAGGATTCGGAAGAATCGCTGCAATTCCGGCCGCCTCTCTTTTAGAAACATCTTTGGCACTTTTTCCATACCAATGTTTCGAAGCCGCTTCAACGCCATAAACACCCGTCCCCATCTCGATACTATTGAGGTAAACTTCCATAATGCGTTCCTTTCCCCAAATCAATTCAATCAAAACCGTAAAATAGGCTTCGAGTCCTTTTCTCAAATAACTTCTTCCTTGCCAAAGGAAAACATTCTTGGCCGTCTGTTGCGAAATTGTACTTCCGCCACGCAATTTCTTGCCTTTCTCGTTACTTTCCATTGCCTTGCTCATCGCATTAAAATCGAATCCATAATGCGTCAGGAAAGTAGCATCCTCACTCGCAATAACTGCTTTTTGCAAATTTGGCGAAATTTCCTCCAATGGAACCCAGTCGTGACTGCACGTCATTTCCTGTCCATCCGCTTTTTGCTCCAATGCCCGAATCCCCATCAAAGGCGTAAACGGAACCGGTACAAACTTGAACAACACCACAAAAAAGGTAGAAACAACAAAGAAGCAGAGCGCCACTTTCCACAAAAATCGAAGTATTTTTTTTATCATAAATATATTTTGGATTACCCAATTAGTTCTGCCAATTCCGCACCAATCAAACTCCCAATCGCAACCCCCATTCCGCCAAGGCGAACGCCACAATAAACGTGTTGTGAAAGTTGTTCAACGATTGGCTTTTTGCTCGATCCCATTCCCATAATGCCACTCCAGCGGTGCTCAATTTCAAATTCCTGATGGGGCAAAATTACTTCTTTTAGCAATTGCTCCAATCGGTTTTGTATGATTTCTGTTTCGCCAAATTCGGTCGTGGTTTCTCCTTGAAAATCCAGATTCCGGCCTCCGCCAAATAAAATCCGGTCGCCGATATTCCTAAAATAATAATAGCCCTTGTCCAGATGAAACGTTCCTTTGATATCCAGATTTGCAATTGGCTTCGTAATCAAAACCTGAGCTCTTGCTGGTTTTACAGCTCCGTTTGTCAATGCATTTGCAAAGCCATTAGTAGCGAAAAGCAATTTTTTAGTTTGAAAGGAAAAATCGCCAAGCGCCACCTCAACACCGTTGGCGTTTTCATTATAAGAAGTAACCGTTTGCTGATTCAAGATTAAAATATCCTGTGTAACAGCCGTTTTCAAAAGCGCCTGCATCATATTTCCCGTATCAATTTGGGCCTCAAACGGATTAAAAAACACATATTCATTGATGTTTTCAAAACCAAAACGATCAATCTGTTTTGTAAAGACTTCATTCCTAAAAAGCGGTTTCAAAATTTCATTCACAAAAGGCATCTTCGCCACACATTCATTAAAACTGCTTCCGTCGTCTTTCAAAAAAAGCTCATAACCGCCATAAGGCTTAAAATCAATCACATCATCGCCCAAACGTTTTCTGAGCAATTGCAAACCCTGCCAACGTTTTTGAATGAGTTGGATTACTTCCTCTTCTGAATGCGATTTCAAATCATCAATAATTTCCGAGATACTTCCAAAACAGGCAAAACCTGCATTCTTGGTACTCGCTCCCTGTGGAAGCGGTCCTTTTTCGAGCACTAGAATTTTACTGTCAGGAAATTTTTCCCGAAGACGCAAGGCGGTATGAAGTCCTACAATTCCGCTTCCTACAATGGTATAATCGACATTTGTGAACCAGTTTTTGAGTTCCCAATAGCTTAGATTCATTTTGAAGTAATTTGAAAAACAAAAATAAACGATTTTTCTTTTGGTGATTCGTTTATTGTTGATTCGTTTCGCGCGCGTGAGGGGTTGCAGTGGAAATCCTTTTTTCAATTGCCTTGGGTTTTAACCCAAGGCAATTGAAAAAAGATTGAAACGGAAAACCCGACAGCATTTTCAAAAAGGCTATGGACAAACTGAATTTGCCTTTTTGAAAAATGGTGGCACGCCCAAAACACAACGATTATTTGATGTATTGGTAAATTATAAGTACTTTTAAGGCCTTATAAAACTTGTGATATGAACAAAAAATCTTTGCTTTTAATCTTAATCATGATGGGTATGAATGCGGTTGCGCAAAATGTTATGACGCCTGAATTATTATGGAAATTGGGTCGCGTTTCGCCTCTGGGCATTTCAAAAGATGGAAAAAATATTGTCTATAAAGTTTCGATTCCTTCGGTGGAAGAGAACAAATCGAACTCAAAATTTTATACAATTCCGTTAAACGGAGGAAATGCAGTTGAAATTAAAAATCATGCTTCGCTTTTAAATGATAAGAATGTTTCAGCCGATGGGAAATTCATCGTGTACAGCGAGGAAGTGAAAATAGATAAAGTGCTCGGGAAAGATTATTATCCTGCAATGGAACAATCGGATGTGCAGATTTATGATGCGTTGGATTACCGTCATTGGGACACTTGGAACGAGGGGAAACACAATCACGTTTTTTATAAATCGACGGCAAAGGATGCTGTTGGAATTGACATTATGAAAGACGAACCTTATGATGCTCCGCAGAAACCTTTTGGTGGTGATGAAGATTTTATCTGGTCGCCTGATGGTTCTAAAATCATCTATGTGTCGAAGAAAAAAGCAGGAACGGAATATGCGATTTCTACCAATACAGATTTATATGAATATGATTTGGCTTCAAAAACAACCAAAAATCTAACCGAAGGAAATTTGGGTTACGATACCGCTCCACAATTTTCTCCAACTGGAAATTTAACTTGGTTGCAGATGAAACGCGATGGTTATGAAGCAGACAAGAATGATATCATTGTAAGTTTTAAAGGAATGAACATGAACCTTACTTCGGGTTGGGATGGAACGGTGGACAGTTTTACTTGGAGTGCAGATGGAAAGAAAGTCTATTTCCTGGCTCCTGTTGATGGAACTAAGCAATTATTTGAAGTGAATTTCCCAGGCATGACTAGAATTGCAATTACGGTTACGCAATTGACAAAAGGTGATTTTGATGTAAATGATATAGTTGGTTTTTCTGGAAATTCTGCAATAGTAACCAGAACGGATATGAACCACGCTTCGGAAATTTTTTCTTTTGATTTGAAGAAAAACGTTTGGAAACAATTGACAAAAGTAAACGATGAAGTTTACAGCAAACTGGCCTTAAGCAAAACCGAAAGACGCTATGTTACCACAACCGACGGCAAAAAAATGTTGGTTTGGGTAGTGCTTCCGCCAAATTTTGACCCAAATAAAAAATATCCAACCTTACTATATTGCCAAGGCGGCCCACAATCGGCTTTGACACAGTTTTATTCGTTCCGTTGGAATTTTCAAGTGATGGCCGCTCAAGGCTATATCGTTGTGGCACCAAATCGTCGCGGAATGCCAGGACATGGTGTGGAATGGAACGAACAAATCAGCAAGGATTGGGGCGGACAAGTGATGCAGGATTACCTTTCGGCAATTGATGATGTTGCAAAAGAAAAATACGTGGATAATAAAAGATTAGGAGCCATTGGCGCCAGCTACGGTGGTTATTCTGTTTTCTATTTGGCAGGAATCCACAACAACCGTTTCAAGACGTTTATCTCGCATTGTGGGGTTTTCAACTTGGAAAGTATGTATGGCACAACTGAGGAAGTGTTCTTCAACAACTGGGATCACGGCGGTGCTTATTGGGAAAAGGACAATGCGGTTGCTCAAAAAACCTTCTCTCAATTCAACCCAATCAAAATGGTCGATAAATGGAATACTCCAATCCTGATTATCCAAGGAGGAAAAGATTACCGCGTGCCACTAGGGCAAGGACAGGAAGCTTTCCAAGCCGCACAACTCAAAGGAATCAAAAGCCGTTTTGTATTGTTCCCTGAAGAAAACCACTGGGTATTGAAACCTCAGAATGCCCAAGTTTGGCAAGGTGAATTTTTTAAATGGCTGAAAGAGACGTTGTAAATATGAAAGTTTCTTCTTTCAAGTCACCTAATTAACTGTTAAAAAAATGACGTGCCTGTAACAATTATTATTTTTACGGCACTTATACAAAAATCGAAAAACTACAAAATATGTATACTACTTCTATTCGTCCGTTTGTTCTTGCAGCGACTTTCTTGGCAGGTTCGTTAACGGTAAATGCACAGGACAATCTTGTAAATGCACTTAAAGTAAATGCCAGCGAAAACAGCAAGGCATCTTTTAAATTTACAGATGTGATCAATCTTGAAAACACATCGATAAAAAACCAAGGTTCCTCTGGAACATGCTGGAGCTACTGCGCCAATTCTTTTATCGAATCGGAAATGGCCAGAATGGGCAAGAAACCTATTGAAATTTCTCAGATCTATTCTGCAAGAAACACCTACATCGAAAAAGGAAAAATGTATGTTCGCATGCACGGTGCCACTACACTTGGAGACGGTGGAGCGCTTCACGATGTAATGAACATGTACAAAAAATATGGTGCGGTTCCACAATCGGTTTATACTGGTTTGAACTACGGCACTGAGAAAAATAAATTTGCCGAAATGGGTGCCTTGATTGAAGGCGTATTGCAAGCGGTAGTAAAAAATCCTAACGGAGAATTGACGCCAAATTGGGAAAGAGCCTACACGGCTGTAATCGATTCTTATTTAGGACAGGCTCCAAAATCATTTGATTACAACGGAAAGAAATACACTCCGGAAAGTTTCGCCAAAGAAGTTATCGGCATCAATCCTGATGATTATGTAGAAATTTCTTCGTTTGAAGAATATCCTTACTATACTAAAAATGTATTGTTGGTTCCAGACAACTGGTCATTGGATCAGGCCTATAATGTAAAAATGAACGAACTGACAGACATCATCGATAACGGTTTGAAAAAAGGCTACACGGTTGCTTGGGCAGGTGATGTGAGTGAAAAAACATTCAGCTGGAAAAACGGTGTTGCATTTGTTGCCGATAAGAAATTCGACGAAATGACAGCCGAAGAAAAAGCAGATCTTTTCAACGGACCTAAGAAAGAATTGACTGTTACACCGGAAATGCGTCAGCAAGCGTTTGACAATTACACGACAACTGACGATCACGGTATGCACATCGTTGGACTTTCTAAAGATCAAAACGGAAAAGAATACTATATCGTAAAAAATTCCTGGGGCGAAAGCAACGACTACAAAGGCTATTTGTACATGACCAAAGAGTTTGTAAAATATAAAACCACTGCTATTATGGTGCATAAAGGAGCAATTCCGAGTGCTATTGCAACTAAGTTGAAAGTTTAATTTCTTCTTTCTAAAATTCAAAATCCCGACATTGTTCGGGATTTTTTGTTTTATTATTTTAACAAAATATACATTTTTATCCTTTCTCTAATTTTTATCTTTGAGAAATGGACAATAAGAAAAGCTATATTCCGATAAAAGTTTTTGTGAGCTACATCGCTTTGGCCGCATTGGTTGTGGTGGCCGGATGGATTTTATACACCGAAAACAGGACTTTTTCTTCTACAGAAAACAAGCTTGCTTCGGAAAACAACAAGATTTTGAAAGTGAGCAATCTACTTTCAAACATGTACAAGACTGAAAGCTTTTCGAGGATTACCATTCAATCCAATTCCGAAGCAGATTTCCAGAATTATATCCATCAGACGAATTCCTTAAAATCTGAAATTGATTCGCTCAAAACCCTTATCAACAACAACTATCAAATCACTTTATTGGACAGCGTAAAGATGTTGCTTTCGCAGAAAACAGCCAATATCCGACAGCTTCAGACCATTAAAAATCAATCTAACGATGATGATGCGGTAAAGAAAGCCATCAACAAGATTTCGTATATGGAAAGCACTTTGCGGAAACTCAACCTCAATGATTTTTTCAAAGATCCATCGTCGTTGAACGATTACGACAAAAAAGTTTATTCTGATTTTGTGGATTACATGAACCAGAATATCCCGAACGACAGCACCAATACGTTAAGTCAGAAAGCACTCGATTCGATGCTGATTGCTTCCAAAGCGGCCTTGAGTGATGTAGTGCGAAGAACTTCAAAAAAGCAGGAATCGTTGACGATTCAAGAGAATGAATTGCTTCAAAATGAGCTTTCAATCTCAGAACAGCTCCGAAAAGTACTGAGCATTATCGAAAGGGAAATCATCATCAATACCACAAAAGGAAATGCTGAAAAGGAAGCGGCCTTGAACAAAACAAATCAAGTGGTGACCATTGCGGCAGGTGTCGGGTTGGTACTGACACTTTTCTTTTCGATTCTGATTTTGAATGATTTTTCTAAAACACAATCCTATAAGGAACAGCTTGAAATTGCCAATTCTAAGACCCAAACACTACTCAAAAACCGCGAGCAATTGATTTCTACGGTAAGTCATGATTTGAAAACGCCTTTGAGTACGATTGTAGGTTATGCCGAATTATTGGGCAATTCCGACCTCAACAATAAGCAATCGTATTATACCAAGAACATCAAGGGATCCTCGGAATATATCTCGCAACTTGTTCAGGATTTACTGGATTTCACACAAATTGAAGCCGGAAAAATCAGCATTGAGCACATTCCGTTTTCATTGAAAGAAATGATAAATGAAGTCGGTAAAAGCATACAAGCAGTTTACGAGCAGAAAAATCTCGAATTGGTTCTAAACATCGACAAGAAATTCAACCAAAGAATTGTAGGCGATCCTTTCCGATTGCGACAAGTACTGACCAATCTTATAGGGAATGCCTTCAAGTTTACCGAAAATGGCTTTATAAAAATTGAAGCTTCCTTATCCGAAAAACAGCTTGTAATTCGTGTTGAAGATTCCGGAATCGGGATTGAAAAAGACAAACAGCAATTGATTTTTGAAGAATTTACTCAAGCCAATAACGGTATCGAAAAGAAATACGGTGGAACCGGATTGGGCTTGACAATTTCTAAAAAAATGGTCGAAATCCTTGGCGGAAAATTATCACTTGAAAGCAAATTTGGAAAAGGAAGTACGTTTCAAATAGTTCTTCCGTTGGAGTTTGAAGACAACGCTTTTAAAAAGGAAAAGATTACGGCGATTCCGCATCCGAATAATTTATCGGCAATTGTAATTGATGATGACGTGAATCTACTGAACCTAACGGTAGAAGTTTTGAAGCAACATCACTACAATGTTGTTTTCTTTACGGATGCCAGAAAAGCTTTGGAAATCATTAAAACCCATCCTTTTGATTTTATAATTACCGATATCCAAATGCCCGAAATGGATGGCTTTTCATTTTTGGATGCTTTGAAAAAAGACGAGCATTACAAAAACCAACCCGTAATTGCCGTTACCGGAAGAACGGATTTTGGCGAACACGTTTATAAAAATGCGGGGTTTACAACTGCCTTGAGAAAGCCTTATTCTCCAAAGATTTTACTCAACGTCATCCGTTCTGTGTTTGATAATTCTGAAATTCTGTTGAATGAGAACCTTGATGATAACAGCCAAGAAAACGCTTACTCTTTGACTTCATTAAAGGCTTTTCTGCCAAATGAGGACGAAGCCTTAAAAGAAGTTTTGGTTTCATTTTTAAATTCAACGATTGAAAACTTGGAACATTTGGAACTGAGTTTTGCAGAAAATGATTGGGAAAAATTCAAGGAAACTGCCCATAGAATGTATCCGATGTTCAAGCAAATAAAAGCCGAAGAAATTGCTTCGATTCTGCAGGATTTTGATTTGAAAACACTTTCGGATGATGAAATACGCTATAATTTAGAAGTCTTGAATGTAAAAGTCGAAGCACTTTTCAATCTGATAAAACAAGAAAACAATTTAATCTAAATTGTACAATTTCAATTTATTGTAAAGCGTTTTTCTGTTGATTTGGAGAAGTTTTGCCGCTTCAGATTTGTTGTTTTGGGTCTTCGCCAATGCATTAATAATCATATCCTTTTCATTTCCTGATAACGAAAATGTTTCTTCAGTAGAAGCTTCCGCTTGAAAGATTTCGGATGGGAGAACCAATTTTTCGATAAAATCTCCTTGCGATAAAAGTGTTGCCCTTTTGATGATATTTTGAAGTTCACGCAGATTTCCAGGCCATTTATAATTTTGAAAAATGGTCATTACCTCAGGTGAAAATCCGATGATGTCCTTGTTCAGTTGTTCATTTGCTTTTTCCAAAAAGAAATCGGCAAAAATCATCAAATCCTCGTTTCGTTCTCTTAAAGATGGGGAATGAATGGAAAATTCATTAATTCTATGGTATAAATCTTCACGGAAATCGCCTTTCTTCACTGCTTCACGCAAGTCTTCATTTGTAGCCGTAATGATTCTTATATCCACCTCAATTTCCTTGTTGCTTCCAACAGGTTTTATCTTTCGTTCCTGCAAAGCTCTTAAAAGCTGGATCTGATTTTCGTAGGACAGATTTCCAATTTCGTCCAAGAATATTGTTCCTCCGTTAGCCGCTTCAAAATAACCTACTTTATCATTTATAGCTCCCGTAAAAGATCCTTTCAAATGCCCGAAAAATTCGCTTGCCGCCAATTCTTTTGGAATCGCTCCACAATCTACCGCAATGAAATTATTGTTTTTCCGAATGCTGTTCTGGTGGATGCTTTTTGCAATGACTTCCTTCCCGGTTCCGCTTTCGCCAATAATTAAAACCGACATATTGGTTGGACTGACCAACTGAATATATTCTGCTAATTTCTTTGACGCTGGAGAAATTCCGTTGATGAATTCGCTGGTTGAAACCTGTCTTTTAGGTTTTGGAGCAGGTTTTTCTTTTACAATTTCAACTGCCTCTTTTTGAAGTGCGTTCGAAACAACCAAAAGAACTTCTTCTGGATTGAAAGGTTTCGAAATATAATCGGAAGCACCATTTTTTATGGCTTTAACGGCAGTATTCACATCGGAATATCCCGTCATTAAGATTACTGGAATTTGAGGAAAATCTCTTTTGAATTCCGACATCAACTCAATTCCATCGTAATTGGGAAGTCGCAAATCGGTAATAATCAGGTCAAAACTATCGTTCTTGATTTTGATTTTTGCTTCTTCGGCAGAAAAAGCTGTTTCTACATGGTATGACTTTCTAGTAAGAAAGTTTTCCAACATCTTACAAAAAGAAACATCATCTTCGACCAATAGGATTTTTGACATAGGGGATTTTCAACTTTATGGCTAATATAAAGTTATTAAAAGCGTTTTTTCTTAAAAAAGTTCTAAAAAAAGAGAGACCCACTAGGTGAGTCTCTCTAACAAAAACAAAATCATAAGTTACCCTAACTTATTTCTTTATCCAGTTTCCATTGGCATCCGCATAAACAGTAGCCTTCTGGTCTCCAACTGTGATATCTAATTTATACTCGTTACTTGAGTTTACATAAGCTTTCGCTAAAGTTGCATCAGGATAAGAAGTCTTCAAAGCTGTTTTCACTGCTTCCGGCAATTCTTCTGCCTTAATTTCTTTAAAGTCCTGAACTAAAACTGTTTGCTCTGTATTCGAAACTGGTGACACAGTTGCGAAAGTTGTAAAACTTCCAAAAACTACTGCCATTGCTATTATTATCTTTCTCATGATATTTACTATTTATATTTAAGTGTGTTGTTATCTATTGATGTTTACTATAATGAAATTATTGTACCAAAAATTTAAAGAAACCTCTCACTGGTGTAAATAACTGTAAATAAAGGGATTTAAATTTTTCAAGAAATCCATCACTTGGGAAATGTGTAGAAAAGAAGTCCTATTGTGTATAAAATTTACCCAAAACATAAATCTTTTTTAAAACAAAAAACCCCACATTCCTGTGAGGTTTTTAAAGTAATATGTTTTTTACCTATTTAGGCTCGTTCATTTTGAAGTCGTCCATGAAGGCAGTTGTATAATCTCCTGCAACATATCTTGGATCGTCCATCAATTGTCTGTGGAATGGAATTGTAGTTTTGATCCCTTCGATTACGAATTCGTCAAGAGCGCGTTTCATTTTATTGATTGCCTCTTCTCTTGTTTGAGCCGTAGTAATCAATTTAGCGATCATTGAATCGTAATTTGGTGGAATTGTATATCCTGAATAAACGTGAGTATCTAGACGGATACCGTGTCCTCCTGGCGTATGCAAAGTTGTAATTTTTCCTGGAGAAGGACGGAAATCATTGTATGGATCTTCCGCATTGATACGGCATTCGATAGCGTGAAGCTGTGGCAAATAGTTTCTTCCAGAAATTGGAATACCTGCCGCAACCATAATCTGCTCGCGAATCAAATCGTAGTCAATAACCTGCTCTGTAATTGGATGCTCAACTTGGATACGCGTATTCATTTCCATAAAATAGAAATTTCTATGCTTATCTACTAAGAATTCAACTGTTCCAGCTCCTTCATACTTGATGTATTCTGCAGCTTTTACAGCAGCCTCTCCCATTCTTTGACGCAAATCATCGGTCATAAATGGCGAAGGTGTTTCTTCGGTTAATTTTTGGTGACGTCTTTGAACAGAACAATCTCTTTCAGAAAGGTGACACGCTTTTCCATAAGAATCTCCAACTACTTGGATTTCGATATGGCGTGGTTCCTCGATCAATTTTTCCATATACATACCGTCGTTTCCGAAGGCTGCAGCGGCTTCTTGACGAGCACTTTCCCAAGCTTTCAATAGATCTTCTTCTTTCCAGATGGCACGCATTCCTTTTCCACCACCACCAGCAGTAGCTTTCATCATAACAGGATAACCTATTTCTTTGGCTACTTTTTTGGCTTGCTCGAAGTCTTCTAAAATTCCTTCTGAACCTGGAACACAAGGAACTCCGGCTTCAATCATGGTAGATTTTGCCGTAGCTTTATCACCCATTCTATCGATCATTTCAGGAGAAGCTCCGATGAATTTGATTCCATGTTCTTGGCAGATTTTAGAAAATTTAGCATTTTCAGAAAGGAAACCATAACCTGGATGGATTGCATCAGCATTTGTAATTTCTGCCGCTGCAATGATATTAGACATTTTCAAGTAAGATAAATTACTTGGCGGAGGTCCGATACAAACCGCTTCATCTGCAAATTTAACGTGAAGACTTTCCGCATCGGCAGTAGAATAAACAGCAACAGTTTTGATGCCCATCTCTCTACAAGTCCTGATGATACGCAATGCGATCTCACCTCTATTGGCAATTAATATTTTTTTAAACATCTTTTTTTAATTAGAAAATTAGACAATTTATAAATTAGATAATTTTGACTCTTTTGAAGATTCTTGAAAGAAATCTTCAATCTAAAATCTAAGATCTAAAATCTAAAATTAAGAAGGATCTACTAAAAATAATGGTTGATCGAATTCTACTGGAGACATATCGTCTACAAGAATTTTAACGATTTTTCCTGAAACTTCAGATTCGATTTCGTTGAAAAGTTTCATTGCTTCGATAACACAAAGAACATCACCTTTACCAATTGAAGCTCCAACCTCTACAAAAACGGGTTTGTCTGGAGATGGCTTTCTGTAGAAAGTTCCGATAATTGGCGATTTGATTGTGATGTATTTTGAAGTATCATCAGCTGCTGGTGCTGCTGGAGCCGCTGGCGTAGCAGGTGCTGCTTGAGCAACTGGTGCTGCTTGTGGCAAAGCTTGTTGTACTGGAGCTTGCTGTAAATAAGTAATCTCTGGAGTATTTCCTTCTAAAGTTGTTCTGATCGTGATTTTCACGTTGTCAACTTCTAATTTTACTTCGGCAACTCCCGTGTTTGCTACAAATTTGATTAGGTTTTGAATTTCTTTTAAATCCATGATATCTTATTTTTAGTTATAGTTTGTTCGTTTTATTAGTAGGCCCATTTTAAATAGATAGAACCCCAAGTAAATCCGCCACCGAAAGCAGCGAAAATGATGTTGTCGCCTTTCTTGAATTTCTTCTCGAAATCAAAAAGTACCAATGGCAAAGTTCCAGAAGTAGTATTTCCATATCGTTCGATATTTACCAATACTTTATCTTCTTCCAAACCAATTCGGCTGGCCGTTGCATCGATGATTCTTCTGTTTGCTTGGTGGGCAACCAACCAGTTTACATCTTCTTTTGTAAGGTTGTTGCGTTCCAATATTTTCTCGCTTACATCTGCCATTCCAGAAACAGCATATTTGTAAACTGTTTTTCCGTCTTGGAAAACAGTATGCTGCTTGTTCGCCACTGTTTCTGCCGAAGCTGGAAGTATAGAACCTCCTGCATCGATTTTCAAGAATTCTCTACCAACTCCGTCACTTCTCAAAAATTCATCTTGAATTCCTAGACCTTCGTAGTTTGGTTCGAATAAAACAGCACCTGCTCCATCTCCAAAGATGATGCAAGTTGCACGATCCGTATAATCAATAATTGAAGACATTTTATCGGCTCCAATTAATAATACTTTCTTATATTTTCCTGATTGAATGAATGCTGAAGCAGTAGACATTCCGAATAAAAATCCAGAACATGCGGCCTGAAGATCGTATCCAAAGGCGTTTGTTGCTCCAATTTCTGTTGCAACATAGACAGCCGTAGAAGCTACTGGCATATCTGGGGTTGTAGTAGCAAGGATAACCAAATCAATCTCCAACGGATCAATGTTTCCTTTCACTATTAAATCTTGGGCGGCTTTTATGGCAAGGTAGGAAGTTCCCAAACCTTCGCCTTTTAATATCCTTCTTTCTTTAATTCCTGTTCTTGAAGTGATCCATTCATCATTGGTATCTACCATGGTTTCAAGGACTTTGTTTGATAACACAAAATCGGGAACATATCCTCCGACAGCAGTAATTGCGGCTGTAATTGTACTCATAGGGATGCTTGTTTGTTTTCTGATAATCAGGTCAGAAAAGTTGTTGAAATTACAAAAAAATTTCTAACCCAAAGGCTTTAAAAGGTGTTATTTAACACGAAAGTTTTAAACAACAAAAAAAACTCTCACGGGGGAGAGTTTAAATTTTAACTGCTAAAATGTATTATGCAACAGCAACAGACTTGTCGATAACAACTTGTCCTCTGTAGTACATTTTACCTTCGTGCCAGTAAGCTCTGTGGTATAAATGTGCCTCTCCAGTTACAGGACATGTAGCGATTTGAGCAACAGTAGCTTTGTAATGAGTTCTTCTCTTATCTCTTCTTGTTTTCGAGATTTTTCTTTTAGGATGTGCCATTTTACTATATTATTTATCCGTTAATAGTTGTTTTAATTTGTCCCAACGTGGGTCGATATTCTCTTCTTCTTTAACCTCTTTCTTCTTTTCTTTGACTGTGAGTTCTTTCAGTTTTTTCAGGGCTTCGGTATCCAAACTTCCGTCTTTTACTCCTGGGTGAACACGTTTTAATGGAATCGAGAGCACAATCATTTCATAGATGTATTGACTTACATCGATTTGATGTTCTCCGTGTGGCAATATCAACAACTCTTCATTGTCATTATTGAACTCCTCTCCAAACTGAACCACCAACCTTAATTTACCTTTAACAGGCAAATCAAACATTTCGCTGGTCAGGTCGCAAGGAACGTGAACGGTACCTTTGTGCTTAAAATTCACCTCAAGCATGGTACTTTTCTTTTCCAAAACTACATTTACTTTGATATCCGAACTTTCAAAGTCGTCATAGCCAAAGTGATCAAAGAACTTTTTATTTATTTGATATTCAAACTGATGTTTCCCTAACTTTAACCCTACAAAAGGAATTAAAAACTCATTTAGCTGCTTCATGGTGTCAACAATTTGCCCAAAACTTGGGAGTGCAAAGATATAAATTTATCGCAAATTCAAAAGGGTTATAAACATTTTTTTGTTTATAAGTGTTTTTCCTTTGTTTTCAATGGTTTTTTAGTGATTTCGGCATATTGATTTCTGGAATTATAAATATCAAGTGCCAAATAAACAGCTTCTTTGAACGAATTATAATCTGCAATTCCTTTTCCTGCAATATCATACGCGGTTCCGTGATCTGGAGAAGTTCGAATTTTGTCCAAACCTGCTGTATAATTCACCCCATTTCCAAAAGACAACGTCTTAAACGGAATCAGACCTTGATCGTGATAGGCTGCAATAACTGCGTCGAATTTTTCATATTGGGCATTGCCAAAAAAACCATCGGCTGGATAAGGCCCAAAAACCAGTGTTCCTTTTTCGAACATTTTCTTAATAACCGGCCTGATGATTTCGTCGTCTTCTTTTCCAATAACACCACCATCACCTGCATGCGGATTCAATCCTAAAACGGCAATTCTTGGTTTATTGATGCTGAAATCCTGAATCAAAGATTGCTTAACGGTTTCAATTTTCTGGCGAATCAATGCTTCTGTCAAATGCGAGGCCACTTCGTTTACCGGAACATGATCGGTCAGCAATCCGACTCTCAAGTTATCCTGAACCATCAGCATCAAGGCATTTCCTTCCAATTCCTGATTCAGATAATCGGTATGCCCTGGAAATTTAAATTCTTCCGATTGTACATTATATTTATTGATTGGAGCGGTCACCAAAACATCAACCAAACCTTCTTTTAAAGCATCCGTTGCGGCAACAAACGACTTGATGGCAAATTTTCCAACAGTTTCGTCGTTTACGCCATACTCTAACGTAAAGCCTTCGCGCCAAACATTCAGTACGTTGATTTTTCCAGTAAGAACCTGATCGAGCTTGTCAATTCCGTGAAGCATTGTAGTCGATTCGAAACTTTTTTTAAGAAACGAAAGCGTTTTTACATTGGCAAAAATAACCGGTGTACACATTTCGAGCATTCGCGGGTCTTCGAACGTCTTCAGTACTATTTCGCTTCCAATACCGTTCAAATCTCCGATTGAAATTCCAACGATTATATTTTCTGCTTTTTTCATGCTCTTCAGTTATTTATTGCTAATTTTGAGGTGCAAATTTAGTAAAATAAAACAAGAAATGTTTACAGGAATCATAGAATCCCTCGGGACGGTGAAAGAAGTTCGAAAAGAAAACGACAATCTGCATCTTACCATCACTTCCTCCATCACAAATGAATTGAAAATCGATCAAAGTGTTTCGCATAATGGTATTTGCCTGACGGTTGTTGCTTTAAGTGAAGATGCTTATACGGTAACTGCCATCCGAGAAACCATCGAAAAAACAAATGTTGGTGATTGGCAAATTGGCGATATCGTAAATCTGGAACGCGCCATGAAATTAGGCGACCGACTAGACGGACACATCGTTCAAGGACACGTGGACCAAACTGGAATTTGCAAGAATGTTGAAAACGCAAACGGTAGCTGGTATTATACCTTTGAATACGATGAAAATTGGAACAACATTACTATTGAAAAAGGTTCAATTACCGTGAATGGAGTGAGCTTGACGGTTGTCAATTCAAATAAAAATGAATTCAGCGTGGCGATTATTCCTTATACATACGAACATACGAATTTTAAAAACTTCAAAGTTGGCACCAAAATCAATTTGGAGTTTGATGTTGTGGGAAAATATGTGGCACGATTGCACGGCTTGAGGAATTAATAATCTGTCGATAAATTATTTCATTTAAATCATTTTACAACCCAAAAAAAACTATTTTTACGAAAAATAAGTGCCTAACATTATATGAAAGAAAAGATGAGTTCAGAGAAAGAAGCGAAGTTAAAAGCTTTACAGCTAACACTTGACAAATTAGACAAAACCTACGGAAAAGGTACGGTGATGAAAATGGGAGACAAAGCCATTGAGGAAGTAGAAACTATTTCGTCTGGTTCACTTGGTCTCGATTTGGCCCTTGGCGTAAACGGTTATCCAAAAGGTAGAATCATTGAAATATACGGTCCTGAATCTTCAGGAAAAACGACTTTGACGCTTCACGCGATCGCAGAAGCTCAAAAAGCAGGCGGAATTGCTGCCTTTATTGATGCGGAACATGCTTTCGACAGAAATTATGCAGAGAAATTAGGTGTAGATATCGAAAACCTTATCATTTCACAACCAGACAACGGGGAACAAGCGTTGGAAATTGCTGAAAACCTAATCCGTTCGGGAGCAATTGACATCGTGGTCATCGACTCGGTTGCCGCGTTGACTCCAAAAAGTGAAATCGAAGGCGAAATGGGAGATTCAAAAATGGGCCTTCACGCTCGATTGATGTCGCAAGCCTTGAGAAAATTAACAGGAACGATAAGCAAAACACATTGTACGGTTTTCTTCATCAACCAGTTGAGAGAGAAAATTGGAGTGATGTTCGGAAATCCAGAAACTACAACGGGTGGTAATGCCTTGAAATTTTATGCTTCGGTTCGTTTGGACATCCGTCGTTCATCTCAAATTAAAGATGGTGAAAATGTAATTGGAAACAGAACCAAAGTAAAAGTGGTGAAGAACAAAGTGGCGCCGCCTTTTAAAACGGCTGAATTCGACATTATGTATGGAGAAGGTGTTTCTAAAAATGGTGAAATCCTGGATTTGGCTGTTGAGTTCGAAATCATTAAGAAAGCCGGATCTTGGTTCAGCTATGGTGACACTAAACTAGGCCAAGGCCGTGATGCGGTGAAATCCTTGATAAAAGACAATCCCGAAATGGCCGAAGAACTTGAGTTGAAAATTAAAGATCAGATAAAAGAAAACAACGCATAAATACTAAAAACATCCGCCAAAAACGGATGTTTTTTTTTACTTAAACGCAACCAAAACTCAGAAAACGCATCTATTATAAAACCATATAAAAAGAAAAATTTAAACTCTAAAATGAAAAAGATTGCATTGCTTTTATTAGCTGTTATCACACTAGGCTCTTGTTCGTTAGAAGAAGGTAATAATCAACCTACGTTTTATTATGAAATCCTTCCTGTGGAAAGTTTTCAAGTGCCTGAAAGTGTAGCCGTTGGACGCAATTATGAAATTAAAATGACCTATAAAAAACCTTCAAATTGCCATGTCTACGAAGGTTGCTATTACAAGACCGAAGGCTACACGACAATAGTAGGAATTCAGACCTATGTTTTGGATAATCCCGAATGTCAAGAGCTTGAAAATCCGGAACCACTTGAAGTCGTCTTCGATTTTAAAGTTGAAGGCATTCAAAATGCCTCTCAGCCTTATGTATTTAAATTTTACAAAGGTAAAGATGTGAATGGAAATGATGTTTTTGAAGAAGTATCAATTCCTGTAACTTATAATTAATAACAAAAGCCTGTGGGTTTAGAACAGCTGATTACTGATTGCAAGAAAAATGATGCAAAAGCTCAGGAACAATTGTATAGATTGTTTTCTGCGAAGTTTTTTGGCGTCTGCTTGAAGTATTCAGCAAATTATGCCGAGGCCGAAGACAATCTGCAAGACGGATTCATCATCATATTCAAAAAAATTGACCAATTCAACTTCAAAGGTTCTTTTGAAGGCTGGGCAAAACGAATAATGGTGAACAATGCACTTCAAAAATACAGAACAGGAGTTCGTTTTTTAGAAATTGTAAACGAAGACATTCAAGAAGAAGAAACCCTAGAACTTGATGATGAAAGTATCTCATTGGATTTTTTAATGAGTATTATCCAAGAACTTCCCGATCGTTATCGGTTGGTTTTTAACTTATATGTCCTCGACGGATATTCTCATAAAGAAATTTCGGATATGCTTGAAATTACTACCGGAACCACAAAATCAAATTTGGCAAGAGCCAGAGCGATTCTGAAAGAAAAAATAGACCTTCACACAGGAAAAAAAATAGTACCATCAGCGAAATGAGCGATAAAAAAAACATAGACAGACTGTTTCAAGAGAAATTCAAGGATTTCGAAGTGGAGCCAAACGAACAGATTTGGCTTAACATTGACGCGGCATTACGGGAAAAGAAAAAACGGAGAGTAATTCCATTCTGGTTCAAACTGACAGGAATTGCTGCGGGTTTAATTTTGGGATTCTTTGCATTTAATTTTCTATTTGATGATGCAACTTCCGTTGAAAACAATCCAGTTGTTATAGAAACCAAGAAGCAATCAAATGAAAATTCAACTTTAAAATCTCTGGAGAAGGAAGAAGTCGTAAATACTGAAAATTCCAGTGAGAACAACACCGATAATAGTATTGAAAATCATGTAAACCCTTCTACAGATCAAAAAACAAACGGAATTAATAGCTCGGAAAAAACCAATGACGATGCCATTGTAAATCAAAGCAAATCTTCAAAAAACAAATCTGGAGAAGTTAATTCTGAAGCTTCTTTAGAACAAAATAATGCTGTTGCAACTATTTCAACGGAAGTTAAAAAATCTCCTGCCAAAAAGAAATCAGTTAGAAATTCTGTAAATAATTCTGCGGAAGCGATTGTAAATAATGCTTCTAAAACTGAAAAAAACAGGAAAGAATCTGTGAATAAAAATGCTATTTCTAATAACGATGTAAATGCTATTGCGAACAATTCTAAAAATGAAAAAAACAAAAAAGACTTGCAAACCAATAGCATAAAAGACATCAACTCGAATTTAAACACAGAAGAGAAAAATGCAATAGCCAACGGGATATCTGATCAAGAAAAATCAAATTCATCGATTGCATCAAATCAAAAATCCATTGAAGGACAAAACATCCATCTGGATAATTCTTTTATTGATGGTACTAAAACCGATGTAAAGAAGAAAGATTCAACAGCTCTTGCCCTTTCAGAACCCAATGCACTGGAAGAATTGCTAAAGAAAAATGAAAAAGAAGAAGAAAAGATTGCCGAATCCAAAAAAAATAGGTGGCAAATAACATCTAGTGTTGCACCTATTTTTTTCAATTCTACATCCAATGGCTCCCCAATTGACGGGCAATTTGCAGATAATAATAAATCGTATGAAAACAATATGAGTTTTGGCGTTGGGGTGAACTATGCCGTAAACAAGAAACTTACTGTTAGAACTGGAGTGAATAAATTCACTTTGGGATACAACACAAATGACGTTGTCTTTTTTGCCGCAATGGACCAAGTAAGTTTTGGAAATCTAACAAGCTCTACTGCTGGTTCGACCATACAAGTTGTCAGCTTGAATAACTCAGAAGCCTTACGGCCTTTCAATAATGGAATACAAAACACTAACCAAGGCACAATGACCCAGAGAATGGGTTATTATGAAGTTCCTGTAGAAATGTCGTATAAATTGATTGATAAGAAATTTGGAATCAATGTAATTGGGGGTTTAAGTACTTTGTTTCTTAATGAAAATGAAGTTTCTGTAGCTTCCTCTACCATGTCGGCTAGTTTAGGAAAGGCAAAAAACCTGAACGACATACATTTTAGTACAAACGTTGGTTTAGGTTTCAGATACCGTTTTTGGAAATCATTTGAGGCTAATTTTGAGCCTATGTTTAAATATCAAATCAATACGTTCAATAAAGATGCTGGGAATTTCAAACCCTATTTCATTGGGCTCTATTCCGGTGTCAGTTTTAATTTTTAGTTTTATTTTGTTATTTGTTTTTGGTCTTTGCTGTTCTTTCCAAACGGGAAAGTTAAATACCCCAGGGAGATTTCTTTGGGGTATTTTTATGGAATAAAAACGAAATAATTCATTAAATATTAGTCCTTTAAACAGAAAAAGAGCTCTAAAATTTACAGCTCTTTTTTTATTATTAATTATAAATCTATTGCGGATTATTTAGCTTACTTCTGCTTTTACCGTATACAAAGTAAATAGCCACTCCTAGAGCCATCCAGATCAAAAGTCGCAACCAACTTTCGGCAGGAAGTGAATACATCAAGTAGAAACAAACTACAATTCCTGCAATTGGGACAAAAGGAACTAAAGGCACTCTAAACGAACGTGTGGCTTCTGGCATTTTCTTTCTCATGATTAAAATTCCAAGGCATACTAAGGAAAATGCAAAAAGTGTTCCGATGCTTACCATGTGACCTAAATCTTTGATTGGAACAAAACCTGCAAAAATGCTTACGAAAACCATAAAAAAGATATTTGTTTTCCAAGGTGTTCTAAATTTTTTATGGATGTCTCCAAAGAATCTTGGCAATAATCCGTCATTACTCATTGAATAAAATACGCGGCTTTGCCCCATCAACATCACTAAAATTACAGATGTATATCCTGCTAAAATAGCGACTATCAGTCCTGTTTGCAAGAAAGTATATCCTGTCACTGCAAATGCTGTTGCTGCCGGAGAAGCATCTCCTTTAAAAACTGTGTAAGGAACCAATCCTGTCATTACATAGGAAAACAACACATATAATACCGTACAAATCAAAAGCGATCCCAAAATACCAATCGGCATTCCTTTTTGAGGATTTTTTGCCTCTTGCGCTGCTGTAGAAACTGCATCAAAACCAATGAAAGCAAAAAACACTAATCCTGCTCCTGCGGCAATACCAGACATTCCTCCAAATTCGCCCACCTTTTCACCCGTTTGAGGATCAACATGTGCTGGAACAAATTCAGGAATATAAGGAACATGGAAATCTGGGTTGATGTATTGCCATCCTAGAACAATAAAAATGATTACTACGATCAATTTCATCACCACAAGAATATTATTTACAAATGCTGATTCTTTTGTTCCTCTTATCAACAAAAGCGACAAGACACAAACAATAAAAATGGCTGGCAAGTTTATAATTCCACCTTCAGATGGCGCACTGGCAAATTCTGGCGGAATTGTCATTCCGAACTGAGCTAGTAATTTATTCAAATAAGAACCCCAACTTACACCAACGGTAGCGGCTCCAAGAGCATACTCTAAAACCAAATCCCAACCAATTATCCAAGCTACAAACTCTCCCATTGTTGCATAGGAATAGGTATAGGCACTTCCTGCAACGGGAATCATTGACGCAAATTCTGCATAACACAATCCTGCAAAGGCACAACCAACAGCGGCCAAAACAAACGATAGCGTTACTGCTGGACCGGCATGATCTGCCGCTGCAATTCCTGTTAATGAGAATAGTCCTGCTCCAATAATTGCCCCAATTCCTAAGGCTACCAGAGCTCTTGAAGATAATGTTCTTTTTAATCCTTTTTCATCTTCTGATGCTTCCGCCATTAAAATTGATAATGATTTCCTTCTCCAAATTGACATAGATTCGAATATTTATTGTTGAATAGCCAAATATAGTTTTTTATGTAATAATTAACACAAAAAACATGGCTTATATTTTTTTACAGAAGTTAGAACCAAAATCCAACACTGAACCAAGTATGATGATCTTTTGTTTCTGGCGACCATGTATGTTTCACTTCAATCGGACCGATTATGGTTTCGAGTCCATAACCTAAAGCATAACCGGAATATTTTGGCTTTCCGTACCAATCCTTGGATTCAAACAAATTGTAATCTATGTTTGCAAAATTGGCTGAAAAGTTCAAATGATTTTTTTTGAAAATTTCATAATCCAAAGTAAATGTTGCCTTTACGTAGCTATCTCCCGACAAACTAAGAAAATCATACCCATAGAATTGTCTAAAATTATTGGTTTTATTAAATCCATATCCTCCCAGAACAAAATCCAAGAAAGGAATAGTTTCATCACCTATGGTAAATCCGCCTTCAGTTCGCGCCACAACAGTAAATTTGTCTGTTATCGATTGTGCAAAACCAAAATCTCCTTTTACATAGGAAAAACGGCTGAAATCTTTTTCTAAATTTTTTGAATAAATAAAACTTTGGATGTCTCCCATGAAATACCATCCTGTCGATGGAAAGTAGAAATTATCAAAAGAGTCGTATTTTATATAACCAATAGCATTTAGAAAACTATTGCTACTAAAGTCAGTGGCATCCTCATACGTCTGTGAAGTCAATTTTACGCTTTTCCATTCCAAACCTACTCCCACAACAAACTTTTGCTTGAATATTGTTTGCATATATACTTGATTGGTAAAATCTTCAAAATCTACATTTATAGAAGTTAAACCGAGACCCCCAAAAACGTTATCATCAGTTCCATCAGTGTAAATATTCCTGTTGAAACTATTGTATTTGGATTTGAACCCAAAACTCCAATAAAAACCATTATCAATATAATAATCGAAATTATACCTGAAATTATCTCCAAGAATTACATCCAACGAAGCTACATCATTTTTAAAAAGCGCTTTCTTCTTAGTAAAATTAATCAAGATCGCACTCTTATATAAATCATCATAATGAAGCCCGAATCGTAAAAATGTCTTGGTAGGATTTTCTATTAGATTCAAATTAAAAATATCTTTTCCGTCTTTGTTCTCAAAATAATACCCCATTGAACTGAAGTTTTGAGTCGCATTTAAATTATCAATACCTACTTTTAAATTATCATACGTAATCTTGCTTCCTGCCTTGAAACCTAATTTTCCCAGCACATAGGCACGCGTATAATTGTCTAGTTTATTGATATTTATTTCTGCTATTGAAAGCGAATCAACCGTACATTTTTGTATTGATTTTTTTTCTTTGTTGAAATTGCTTCCATATTCTTTCAGTTTCTCATACACCGAAAATCCAGCCTCTTCTCCTTTTTTTATAATGTCGCTACCTTCATCAAATGATATAACCGTATAATTTTTAATATCGGGTTTGATGTAAATATCCGTCTGTCTTTTCTTTTTATTCATCTTTTCAATCATGTGAAGATTGGAAATCTGAATAAGAATCCTTGTTGCATTATTCAACGAATTTCGATCTTTCAAATCGTCCTGAACATCTACTCCTACTATAATATCTGCGCCTAATTTTCGTACTTCGTCAATAGGATAATTATTGGCAACACCACCATCAATGAGCATTTGATCGTCAATCAAAACAGGAGAAAACAAGGAAGGAAATGTAGCACTTGCAAGCATTGCCTGGGAAAGATATCCCTTATCTAACAAGACTTGTTGTCCGTTTTCAATATTAGTAGCAATACATAAAAAGGGTATGGGAAGCTTGTTGAAATCTCTAACATGCCGAACATTATGCGTGAGTTTATTCAACATATTATAAATGTTCAGCCCTTTTGAATAAGCAGTTGGAACACCTATTTTGAAATTTTCAAACGGAAGCGAAATGGCATAGGTTTCGTCATTCTTTTTTTCGTAGAAATTTTTGGAAGATCTTGGAATAAAATCCCTTACAACTTCATCAAAATCAGTAACTTTAAAAATAGAATCTATCTGATGGGCATTATATCCCGAAGCATACAATCCGCCGATGATAGCACCCATACTGGTTCCGCCGATGTAACTCACTTCGACCCCAGCTTCTTCCAAAACTTTCAAGACGCCGATATGAGCGAGACCTTTCGCACCTCCACCGCTCAAAACCAATCCAATTTTTGGCTTCTTTTCGCTCCCTTTTTCCTGTGAAAATACAGCTAGACAGCAAAACAGGACAATCACAAGAATGTATTTTTTCATCTTACTAGATTAATTATTAGGGGCTTGGTAAAAGTCGGTAATTTTTTTGGCTTTTGAAAGTCCCACGACTTCGGATATTTCCTTTTCAGTTGCTAATTTTAATCGCTTAACCGATTTGAAATGTTTTATTAATGTTTGCATCGTTTTCTCGCCAATTCCTGGAATGCTTTCGATAGATGAATTTAGAGCGGCCTTGCTTCGTTTATCTCGGTGAAACGTGATCCCGAAACGATGTGCTTCGTTTCTCAATTGCTGGATGACTTTCAACGTTTCCGATTTCTTATCAAGATACAAGGGAACAGAATCACCTGGATAGAACAATTCTTCCAAGCGTTTAGCAATCCCGATAATGGCAATTTTCCCTCTCAAACCCAAATCATCGATACTTTTTAAGGCAGATGACAATTGGCCTTTTCCTCCGTCAATAATAATCAATTGAGGCAGCGGTTGATTTTCATCCAAAAGTCGCTTGTATCTTCTATAAACCACCTCTTCCATCGAAGCAAAATCATTCGGTCCTTCGACGGTTTTGATATTAAAATGACGATAATCTTTCTTACTCGGTTTTCCATCTTTGAAAACCACACAAGCCGAAACCGGATTTGTACCTTGGATGTTCGAATTATCAAAACATTCAATATGACGAGGCTCTTCGTGAAGTCGCAAATCTTTCTTCATCTGCGCCATTATTCGGTTGGTATGACGATCTGGATCTACAATCTGCATTTGCTTCATTTGATCCATTCGGAAGAATTTCGCATTTCGGATGGACAATTCCAGAATCTGTTTTTTATCTCCTAATTGCGGAACGGTCACTTTTATATTTTCGCCCAAATCCACTTCAAACGGAACAATCACTTCTTTGGATAACAAATGAAAACGTTCCCTCATTTCAATAATCGCCAATTCCAAAAGCTCTTCATCGGTTTCATCGAGTTTCTTTTTGAGTTCCATCGTATGCGAACGGATAATCGAACCGTGTGATATCTGTAGGAAATTCACGTAAGCGGCACCTTCATCTGATACAATCGAAAAGACATCCACGTTCGTAATTTTTGGATTGGCAACCATCGATCGCGATTGGTAATTCTCCAAAACTTCAATCTTTTCTTTTAATTTCTGTGCTTCTTCAAACTCCATATTTTGAGCCAGGAGAATCATCTTCTTTTTGAAATCCTTGAGGCTTTCCTTAAAATTTCCTTTTAATATTTCCCGGATGGCATCAACTTCTTGTTGGTAATTTTCTAGAGATTCGTGACCTTCACAAGGACCTTTGCAATTTCCGATGTGGAATTCCAAACACACCTTGAATTTTCCGCTTTCGATGTTTTTCTGATTCAAATCATAATTGCACGTTCGGAGCGGATACAATTCCTTTATCAGATCCAAAATCGTGTGAACAGTCTTAAAACTGGTATAGGGTCCGAAATATTCTGAACCATCCTTTATCATTCTCCGAGTAGAAAATATTCTCGAAAACGGTTCTCTTTTGATGCAAATCCACGGATAACTCTTGTCATCACGAAGCATCACATTGTATCGCGGTTGCAGTTTCTTGATCAGATTGTTTTCCAACAACAGCGCATCGGTTTCGGTTGGAACCACAATGTGTTTGATGGTTACAATCTTTTTCACCAACACATTCGTCTTGGCCGTATCGTGAATTTTATTGAAATAAGAAGAAACCCTTTTGCGTAAGTTTTTGGCTTTTCCAACATATAAAATCTTACCTTCCTTATCATAATATTGATAAACACCCGGACTGTCGGGCAGGGTTTGAATCTGTAAATTTATTGGAGGTGAAGTCATAAATGCAAAGTTACGGAAATGTGATGACGAAAACCCACGGAAATTGTTACCACATTCAGAATTTAACTACTTTTATATTTTTGAAATTGATATGAAGAAATCCAAACCGACGCCAATCACTATTTTAGGAGAAAACATTCTTCCGGGAGAAAGTAAAACCATCAATATGGAAATTGCGAAACTCCATACCACCACAAAATTGAAGATTCCCATCATCATCGAACGGTCGAAAATTGACGGACCAATTGTCCTTTTTTCTGCAGGAATTCACGGCGATGAAATCAATGGTGTCGAGATTGTGAGGCAAATCATCATCCAAAAAATAAACAAGCCAAAAACGGGAACCATTATTTGTATTCCAATTGTCAATATGTTTGGCTTTGTAAACAAGTCTAGGGATTTTCCAGATGGAAGGGATTTGAATCGGGTTTTTCCAGGAAGCAAAAACGGTTCGCTCGCTTCTCGATTTGCCTATCATATTTTAAAGGAAATTATGCCGATTGTAGATTACTGTGTGGATTTTCACGCAGGTGGAGCCAGCCGATTCAATGCACCACAGATCAGGATTGTTCCCAACAACGAAGAATTGAAAAAACTCGCCGATATTTTTGATGCACCGTTTACGTTGTATTCAAAAAATATCGCCGGCTCTTTTCGAAATTCGAGTGAAAAACTCAACGTAAAAATGTTGCTTTTTGAAGGCGGAAAATCACTCGACATCAACAACGATATTGCCCAGGAAGGTGTGAACGGTGCCAAACGAATCTTGGATTATTTGGGAATGCTTAATCCGAAACTTCACGCTATACAAAAAGAAATAGCGAGCATCTACATTGAAAAATCGAGCTGGATTAGGGCGAATCGTTCGGGTTTGTTTTTGGATTACAATAAAATTGGCTGTTACGTCAAAAAAGGATTCGTTTTAGGAGCCATTACCGACCCTTTCGGGAAATTTGAGCAAAAAGTGAAAGCTCCCAACGATGGTTACATCATCAATGCAAATCATTCTCCGATTGTGTATCAAGGTGATGCTTTGTATCATATTTCCAATGAGTTAATAAAATCAGATGAATAAGAAAGATTTACGAATAAAATATAAAAACCTCCGACAGTCTTTATCCGAAAATGATATTGAAGAGAAAAGTCTGGCTATTGCCAATACGATCATCTCGCTTCCAATCTGGGAGAAGAATTACTTTCATATTTTCCTGCCAATTGTTGAACATAAAGAAGTTGACACTGAATTCATACTGCATCTTTTAGCCGGAAAAGACAAAGAAGTGATTGTTTCCAAAAGTGATTTTGAAACCCGAAAAATGACGCATTTCCTTTTAACGGATAACACCCGAATCAAGAAAAACGAATACAATATTCCCGAACCTGTTGATGGAATAGAAGTGCCATCGAATAAAATTGAAGTGGTTTTTGTTCCGCTTTTGGCTTTTGATACAAAAGGAAATCGCGTGGGTTATGGCAAAGGTTTTTACGACCGGTTTCTTTCAGAATGCAAGGCTGATGTTTTAAAAATTGGGTTGTCTTTTTTTGAAGCCGAAGACGAAATTTTAGATGTTTTCGAAAATGATGTCAAACTTGACCTCTGTATAACCCCAAATAAAATCTATTCCTTTTAAAACTTTCTTATTCTAAAAAAGATAAATTACTGTAAATTATTCTTGAAAACAGTATCCTGCTCGTTGTGATTTGATCCGAAAGCCCTCTTGTTGAATACAATCAAGATTCCAACTCCTGTAGAAATCGCCATATCGGCAATGTTGAAAATTGCATTGAAGAACGTGAATTCTTTTCCGCCCCAGATTGGCAACCATTCCGGAAGCACATAATCTTCTATGATTGGAAAATAAAGCATATCTACCACTTTTCCGTGAAAAAGTGTTCCGTAAGGATCATTTGAAAACAAAGTAGCGGTCTGACCGTGGCTGTGATCGAAAATAATACCGTAAAAAACAGAATCCACAATGTTTCCGAAAGCTCCTGTTAGAATCAAAGCTATCGCCACAATCAGATAATTAGAACTGCGGTTTTTCACCGATTCGTGCAACCAATATCCAATACCACAAACAGCAACCAATCTAAAAAGCGTTAGGAAAAGCTTTCCGTAATCGCCCGGGATCTCAACACCCCACGCCATTCCTTCGTTTTCAATAAAATAAATCTGGAACCAGTTCTGCCCGAAAACCTTGATTTTCTCCTCGAGCATAAAATTAGTCTTGATGTATATTTTTGATATTTGGTCGATTATCAACAATATAATAACCAACAAATAAGCTTTCTTTAATGACATTTTTAAATTTTTGAATTGCAAAAGTAACTAAATTCCAAATCCTAAAAAATACAATTCTCTAAAAAACACAAATTCCAAATCACAACGCCAAGATTGACATTGCTATTTGGAATTTAAGAATTGTATTTTTTAAAAATTATCTTTGAAGATTCTTCGCTTCGATGCTCATTGTAGCGTGAGGAACAATTTTCAATCTTTCTTTTCCGATTAATTTTCCAGTCACCTTACAAACTCCGTACGTTTTGTTTTCCACACGGAAAAGCGCATTTTTCAAATCGCGGATGAATTTCTCCTGACGGATGGCCAACTGCGAGTTTGCTTCCTTAGACATTGTTTCACTGCCTTCTTCAAATGCTTTGAATGTTGGAGACGTATCGTCCGTTCCGTTATTCAAATCATTCATATAGGCGCTCTTGATCAAATCTAAATCAGATTGTGCTTTTTGTATTTTTCCTAAAATAATCTCTTTGAACTCTGCTAGGTCAGCATCTGAGTATCGTGCTATTTCATCTACCATATTCGGGTTATTTTGTAATTAATAATTTTGTTTTTATGTTGTCGAACTCAATTTCCGTTCCATTTGTAATATTTTCTTCAAAAATCAACTGTTCCGTCAATGTTTCCGATTTGATGTATTCTTCGTTATTTCGGATGGCTTCTTCTAAAATCCCGTCTTTCTCTAATCGAACCACAATCTTGTCAGTAACTTCAAAACCAGAATCTTTTCTGATGTTCTGAATCCTGTTGACTAATTCTCTCGCAATCCCTTCCATTCTTAGTTCTTCGGAGATTGTAATGTCCAAAGCAACCGTGATATTTCCAGCATTTGCAACCAACCAGCCTTCAATATCTTGCGATGTAATTTCTACATCTTCTTTTGTTAAAGTTATACTATTTCCTGATAACTCCACAATTGTAAAACCGCTGGCATCCAATTGATTGATTTTTTCCTGTGACAAATCTTGTATCTGTTTGGAAATCAATCCCATATCTTTTCCAAAACGCGGTCCAAGTGTCTTGAAATTAGGCTTAATCTGCTTAATCAAAATACCCGAAGCATCGTCCAAAAGTTGGATTTCCTTCACGTTTACTTCCGCTTTTATCAGGTCGGAAATAGCTTCTATTTCTGCCTTGAAATTTGCGTCAAGTACTGGAATCATTACCTTTTGCAACGGTTGGCGCACCTTTATCATTTCCTTTTTTCGGAGTGATAAAACCAATGATGAAATGGTTTGTGCTTTCTGCATTTTGCTCTCCAACGACTTATCAACAAAGTTTTCAACTTGTTTTGGAAATTCGGCCAAATGTACGCTGTCATAATTTTCCGACCGTGTTGCCTGTGTTAAATCTCTGTAAAGCTTGTCCATAAAGAACGGAGCGATTGGAGCGCTTAGTTTTGCAACCGTCAAAAGACAAGTATATAGGGTTTGATACGCTGCGATTTTATCTTGGGCATATTCGCCTTTCCAGAAACGTCTTCTGCACAAACGAACGTACCAGTTGCTCAAGTTTTCCTGAACGAAATCAGAGATGGCACGTGCGGCTTTAGTTGGTTCGTATTCTGCGTAAGCTTCATCCAGTACTTTTATCAACGTATGCAATTCGGATAAAATCCAACGGTCAATTTCTGGTCGTTCGTTTAATGGAACTTCCGCTTCATCGTATTTGAAACCATCAATATTTGCATATAAGCTAAAGAACGAATAGGTATTGTATAACGTTCCAAAGAATTTTCGACGCACCTCAGCAACGCCTTCAATGTCAAATTTCAAGTTGTCCCACGGATTTGCATTCGAAATCATGTACCAACGTGTCGCATCAGGGCCATATTCTGCAATGGTTGTAAACGGATCTACCGCATTTCCTTTGCTTTTAGACATTTTGATTCCGTTTTTGTCTAAAACCAAACCGTTTGACACTACATTTTTATAAGCTACTTTATCGAAGACCAAGGTTCCGATGGCGTGAAGCGTATAAAACCAACCACGGGTTTGGTCCACACCTTCTGCAATAAAATCGGCTGGAAAATCTTTGTTGCCATCTATTTTATCTTTGTTTTCAAAAGGATAATGCCATTGGGCGTAAGGCATCGCGCCAGAATCGAACCAAACGTCAATCAGATCACTTTCACGCTTCATGGGTTGGCCTGAAGCCGAAACTAAAGTAATTCCATCGACTACATTTTTATGCAAATCAATCAAATCATAATTGGTTTCCGACATATTTCCGATTTCGAAACCTTTAAACGGATTTTCTTTTTGGAAACCTGCTTCAATTGATTTTTCGATAGCATTGTATAATTCTTCGACAGAACCAATCAATACTTCTTCTTTTTTGTCTTCGGTTCTCCAGATTGGCAACGGAATTCCCCAATATCTTGAACGCGAAAGGTTCCAGTCGTTGGCGTTTTTCAACCAATTTCCGAAACGTCCTTCACCAGTAGATTTTGGTTTCCAGTTGATGGTTTCATTCAAGTCGAACATTCTGTCTTTTACGTCCGTCACCTTGATGAACCAAGAATCCAATGGATAATATAAAAGCGGTTCGTCCGTTCTCCAACTGTGTGGGTAACTGTGAACGTATTTTTCAACTTTAAAAGCTTTATTTTCTTCCTTTAATCGGATGGCGATTTCAACATCAACCGATTTTTCAGGAGCCGTTCCAGCATCGTAATATTCGTTCTTCACATATTTTCCAGCGAAATCGCCCATGTGTGAAGTAAATTTTCCTTGTAAATCCACCAGTGGAACTGGAGTTCCGTTTTCGTCTAAAACCAACATTGGTGGAACTTCTGGTGTAGCTTCTTTGGCTACTTTCGCATCATCAGCACCAAAAGTTGGAGCCGTGTGTACAATTCCTGTTCCGTCTTCCGTAGTAACGAAATCTCCTGAAATTACTCTGAAAGCATTTTCTGGATTTTGGTAAGGCAAAGCGTAAGGCAATAATTGCTCGTATTTGATACCGACCAAATCAGAACCTTTTGCTTCGGTTAAAATTTTATATGGAAGCTGTTTGTCGCCGTTTTTCACTTTGTCAAAATCAGCCTCTTCTTCGCTTGCAAAAAATCCTTTCCCGAATTGTTTTCCAACTAAATTCTTAGCCAAAACCACATTTATCGGTTCAAAAGTATATTGATTAAACGTTTTTACTAAAACATAATCGATTTTTGGCCCTACTGTCAAAGCGGTGTTGGATGGCAAAGTCCAAGGTGTTGTGGTCCAAGCCAAGAAATGCACCTCTCCAAAACCTTGCAAAAACGATGGCAAAGTTTCTGGCAATGTCTTAAATTGTGCTACAATCGTAGTATCAGTAACATCTCTGTAAGCTCCCGGCTGGTTTACTTCGTGAGAAGACAATCCTGTTCCCGCTTTTGGAGAATACGGTTGGATCGTGTAACCTTTGTACAGCAAACCTTTATCGTAGATTTGTTTCAAAAGCCACCAAACCGACTCCATATATTTTGGCTTGTAGGTCACATACGGATCTTCCATATCTACCCAATAGCCCATTTTTTCAGTAAGGTCGTTCCACACATCGGTGTAACGCATTACTGTTTTTTTACAAGCTTCGTTATATTCTTCTATGGAAATGGTTTTTCCGATGTCTTCTTTTGTGATGCCGAGTTCTTTCTCAGTTCCCAATTCTACTGGCAAACCGTGAGTGTCCCAACCTGCTTTTCTTTTTACCTGAAAGCCTTTTTGGGTTTTATAACGACAAAAAATATCCTTAATCGCACGCGCCATTACGTGGTGAATTCCAGGCAATCCGTTTGCTGAAGGCGGACCTTCAAAAAATACGTAAGGTTGGTTTCCTTCGCGTGTAGTTACGCTTTTTTCAAAGATGTTTTCCTTTTTCCAGAAATCAAGTACTTCAGATGCTACAGTTGGCAGGTCAAGTCCTTTATATTCAGTAAATTTTGTGCTCATTTTGTCGTTTTCTAAAATCAATTTGCGAAAGTAATGAATTTTGGATAAATAGTTATAGGTTGTGGGTTGTAAGTTGTTGCTTTTGGGGATATGTTAACGGTTAACGCTCGCGTGAGGGATTGCAGTGGAAATCCTTTTCTTTTTTTCTTTAAAAAAGAAAAGATTGTAACGGAAAGCCCGACAGCATTTTCGAAAAGGCTATGGCCAAACTGAATTTGCCTTTTTGAAAGTGGCATGCCAAAATTATGCAAAAACTTCCTTTAGGACATCTAACGATTTTGGCTTCCTGAAACCATCTAGATGTAAAGAATAATAATCAATCAGGATTTTGAGTAGAATTTGTCTTTCGATGGAAGCGAAAACTTTTTGATCACTGTCAAATTTAAGATTCATCAATCTCTTGAGCAGATGGGTTTCGTGTTCGGAGAGACTAGTGACGGCGTGAAATGGTGTAAAAATGCCTTCAATCATTTCGAAAAATTTGGCATCCGATTCTGAATTATCGGGGTAAAAACCTAAATATTTTGTGGTTTCTAATAATAAAATAAGATGAAAATTCGCTACTTCATCGTGGTTGTCGAGCCAAAGTAGAGAAGTTTCGAGAAAGGCGAAAAAATGTTCGTTTTTTTCTTCTTCGTGGATGCTGTGGTGCAGGATTTCCGACAGGAAAATTACGATGGTGCTTTTGACAATATCGGTGTGGATGGAATGGAAAGGCGAGGCCATTTTGATTTCCTTGAAATTTTCGAGCGTGCCTTTGTTTTTATGAACGGCTTCGATTTCCAGGATTGAAAGTGGTTGAAAATAGGCGATTTTTTGGTTGGATTTTCTACTCGAAAATGCATCGCGAACAAAATAACTTTTAAGTCCGTCCGATTGCGTGAAACATTTTACAATCAGGCTTTTTTCCTGGTATTTTAGGGACGAAATGACGATTGCTTTGGTTTTTATGTTCATGGGTTCAGGTTGATGGATGCAAGGTTTAGGGCCGTCCTATCCTCGGACCTTTTACCCTTTGCCTTAAACCTATCGAACAATCATTACTTTTTTGACTTTGGTTTCTATTCCGTCTTGGGCGGAAATAAAAATCATGTAGACTCCGGAAGCGACTTTGTATTTGCCAAAAGCCGTCGTGTCCCATTCAACAGTTCCTCCTTCTGAAACTACTTCGTGAACAAGATTTCCTTCGATATCGGTAATTTTTATTCTGGCCTTATCGAGCAATCCGGTGATTTTTACGGTTCCATAATATTCCGGACGAACGGGATTTGGATAGACTTTTACGTTTTGCAGATTATCATTCCCAGTCGTAGAGAATCCCTTGAAAGAGACCATTCCTTTGGTTGTGGCAAAGAATACTTCTCCTGTTATTGGATTAATATCGATGTCATGAATAGAATTACTTGGCAATGGAGAATTTGAAATCGTAAACCTTTGAAGAATTTGCTGTCCGTTTGAAGAGACTTGGAAAACACCTGATTCGGCAGTTCCAATCCATTTGTTGTTGGCGCCGTCAACTACAATATCTGTTATGAATTGCTCATATAATAATTCTTGAGCAACGCCTTCCTCCATTATTATAATTGGGTTGGTGGCCATTTGCTCATCAGCATTGAATCTGTCGACACTTGACAAGATTCGCAATCCTTTTATAGTTCCAATCCAGAGTTGATTTCTATTATCGATTGCTATCGTACGAACTACGTTGGTTGGTAAATTTCCGTCCGCCATATCTATTTTCTTGAAGGAATTTATATTTTCATTGAATGCAAGTACTCCAAAAGAAGATGCCATCCATTTTGTTCCATTTTTATCAATTTTTAATTGATCTATATTCAATTGTGTTTGGTCATCTACTACATTTTCTGTTGAAAAAGTTTGCCATTGACCATTTGGTTTTAATACTTTTAGAGCTTTTACAACACGAGAATTTGTCACCCATAGATTACCCTCTTTGTCAAAAGCAGTTCCATTTATCCTAATACTTGTATAATTAGGCACAAAGGTCAACGTTTCCGGTCCGTTTGGAGCACTATTCGTTTGGTCAAACAGATTAGTAGGTATATCATTTTCTAATTTTAGCAAGCCCGAATGATAGGAACTTATATAAACTTGGGAAGGATTGGTTGGATTTATCGTTATTTTAGAAAGAGACCTCGCTCCTAGTACATCTTCTTTTGGAATACTTAACCACTTGTTTGCTATGAATTTTCCGATACCGAATAAAGAAGGACCAGATCCAGAATAAAGATGGGGATCATATCCATAATCATATCCTCCGAATACTGCCCAAATATTATCCGTTGAAGCATTAACGGCAAAAATTTCATTTCGTTCGGGTCCATCTGGACTTAAAAAATCAAATGTGAAAGGGTTGTTGAGTGATGTTGTTATCAGTCCGTGTTCTTTTGTACCAATATAAACTTTCCCATTTACAACAGTTGCGCAAGTAAAAACTGCCTGTACTTCTGTAATTTGATTTGCGTTTATTTGCAGAATTTGTGCTAATTGTTCGTTGTAAACATAAACACTGCTTTGAGTAGTTGCTACCAGTGAGCCTTCATTTTCTCTTAAGTCTAATGGTTGTTGAAACAATTGAATGAAAGGCTGAAAAGTAGCTCCATTATATCGATGGACATTTGAACTTGTATTGACTGCAACCAATTGATTTCCTATTGCTTCTACACCTAACCAATAACCCGGAGCAATATTTGCCCATTCGTTATAATTTATCAAATTTGGACTTGAAACATTTGCTCTACGGATCCCAGAACTTTCGGTTGCGGCATAAATAAATCCGTTGAATACTACACTTTGAAAAACCTTAATTTCGGCGCCATTATCCCCGATAAAATAAGTGTCCCCAAATTGAAGCGTTGCCAAATTATATTGCACCATCCCGAAATCACAAGAAATATAAGCAATTCCTTCATGTTCCGTAATGTGGTTGATTTTTTTTATTGTGGGATTTATTTGCTTATTGATGATGTCTACAACGGTTTTCATCGTTCCATCGCCTTCATTGATGATCATTAACAGTCCATTTTCATAACCTATAAGCGTTCGATTAAAAGTTTGGCTGTGGTAAATTGCCGAAATGGTCTGACCTGGCAAACCATCAATTGTATTAGTTGTTTTTATTTCATTTGTAATGTCACTTTTAGAAAAGAGCGCATTTTCTGAAGCCGCAAAAACCTTATTTGTCGATTCTGAAACATCTTTCACTTCATTATAACTGAAATAACTATTCCAGCTCTTACTGTTCTGGGAGAAACCAACTTGTATTGAAATAAAGAAGAAAAAAACTTGGAAAAAATATTTCATTATGGATTTATTGCTAAGACAAATATAGTACAAAACGAATTTATTTGATTTTTAATATACGAAGCAAAAAAAATGCCCTCAATATAGAGAGCATTTTTAAATGTTTATGAGTTTACTGATTAAACAACACCTTGAGCAAGCATTGCATCCGCAACTTTTACAAATCCTGCAATGTTAGCCCCTTTCACATAATCTACATATCCTGAAGCATCAGAACCGTATTTTACACATGAAGCGTGGATATCCAGCATGATTCTTTTTAATCTTTCGTCAACTTCTTCTGAAGTCCAGCTTAATCTCAAAGAGTTTTGTGACATTTCAAGACCTGAAGTTGCAACACCACCTGCATTAGATGCTTTTCCTGGTGCAAATAAGATTTTTGCGTTTTGGAAAACCACAACTGCCTCAGGAGTTGATGGCATATTAGCTCCTTCTGCAACACAGATACATCCATTTGCTACCAAAGCCTTAGCTTCTTCTTCGTTTAATTCGTTTTGAGTAGCACATGGCAATGCAATATCACATTTTACTTCCCATGGACGTTTTCCTTCTACGAATTTTGCAGATGGATATTTTTTCAAATAATCACTAATTCTACCTCTCAATTCGTTTTTGATTTCCATTACATGTGCCAATTTCTCAGCATCAATTCCATCAGCATCATGGATGTATCCTGATGAATCAGACATAGTAACTACTTTTCCTCCTAATTGGGTTGCTTTTTGAGCAGCATATTGCGCCACGTTTCCAGAACCAGAAATAACTACTGTTTTTCCTGTAAAACTGTCGCCTCTTGTTCCCAACATACTTTGTGCGAAGTAAACATCTCCATATCCAGTAGCTTCAGGACGGATTAACGATCCTCCGAAAGAAATTCCTTTACCAGTTAAAACTCCAGTAAATTCGTTTCTTAATCTTTTATATTGACCAAACATGTAACCCACTTCTCTTCCTCCAACACCGATATCTCCAGCTGGAACGTCAGTGTTTCCACCGATGTGTTTTGCCAATTCAGTCATAAAAGCTTGACAGAAACGCATTACTTCATTGTCTGATTTCCCTTTTGGATCAAAGTCAGCTCCACCTTTTCCTCCACCCATTGGCAAAGTAGTTAAACTGTTTTTGAACGTTTGCTCGAAAGCAAGGAATTTCAAAATACTTAAATTTACTGATGGATGAAAACGAATTCCTCCTTTGTATGGCCCGATTGCAGAGTTCATCTGGATTCTGTAACCACGGTTAACCTGAGTATTTCCAGCATCATCAATCCATACAATACGGAATGTGATGATACGCTCGGCTTCAACCATTCTTTCCAGAAGCATCTTGTTCTGGTATTTTTTATTTTCTTCAATAAACGGAATTACTGTTTCAGCAACTTCGTGTACAGCCTGCATAAATTCAGGCTCGTTTTGGTTTCTTTTAGCAACTGCTTCAACAAATGATTGAATACTTTGTGACATGATTTTTAAGTTATTAACGCTCTTGAAAACGTTTTCGTTGATTGGACAAATATACAATTTTAAGTAAATAGCTTTTGTAGTTTTTTTATATTCTCAGTAAAATTACGCTTTTGTTAAGAAATCTTAATGAAATCAGCTTTTTGTACAGCCTATTAAAAGTTTTCGTTAGCATTTTAAGTCAAAATCAACTATTTCTTATATATATTTTATAAGTGATATTTGTTTTTATATATTTGCCAATCTTTACATCTGAAATCTTTATTTATTATGCTGAAAAAAATAATAACATCATTCGTGGTTTTAATTAGCTGTGCATCTGTAAAAGCTCAATACGGAAATACTTACCAAGAAATTGGTATAATGGCAGGTCCTGTGTTTTTTCAGTCTGATTTTGGAGAGAAAGGTGATTTTGATAACGCCATTAAAAATGTAGGTATCTCCGCTGGTATCTTCTACTACATTTCACTAGACAACGATCGTTCCCGTTTTGCAGATAATTTCAAGATTCGTTTAGAGGCATCGTTAACAAAAGTTGAAATGCAGCATTATGGAAAATATATAGAAGGTGACAAGCTATTTGCACAACAATTACGAGCTATGACTAGTGAGCTTAAAACTGGAAACGTTGGTGTGCAATTAGAATACTATCCTTTTAAAACTGACGATTATAGCGGTGCAACATTTAGCCCATACATCAGTGCTGGTACTCAAATTACCAGTTACAATGTAAAAGCAAAATCTGCATTAGGACCTATTGGATCCTCTACAACTGTTCCTGTTAAGTATGTTGATGGTTTCAAAAGCGATTCTGGGATAGCTGCTTCTTTGACTACAAGTATTGGTTTCCGTTATAAATTGGCAGATTACCATGCCTTAATTCTTGATGCGAGATTGCAGTATTATTTTACAGACTGGATGGACGGGATGAATCCTGATAAAGATAAATATCCAGAGAATAAAACAAATGATTATTCTGCTACTTTGAATGTAGGATACGTTTATTACTTCAATTAATAAATACTTTCCCTTTTTTATTCCCCTTTTTCCGCTAATTTCCTCTCAAGTTCTGCTTGAAACTCTTCCATAACCGGTTTCATGGTACTTTCTGGTATGTCAGCGATTCTGATGTACATAAGCCCATCAACTGCGTTATTAAATAAAGGGTCTACGTTAAAAGCTACCACTCTTGCATTTTGCTTGATGTATTTCTTAATCAATACAGGCAAACGCAAACTTCCAGGTTCAAGCTCGTCGATAATTTTATCGAACTTATTCAAGTCGGATTCGGCTTCATCGAAAATAAAATCTTTATCGGCATCTTTAAGTTTTACCTTGTATTCTTTTTTCGGATGAATATATTGTGCAATATAAGGATCGTAGTAATTAGATTTCATAAACTCAATCATCAATGATTTTGAGAAATCTGAAAACTGATTACTGATACTTACGCCTCCAATAAGGTATTTATGCTCTGGATAACGCAACGTAGTATGAACGATTCCCTTCCAAAGTAAAAACAATGGCATCGGTTTTTGCTGGTATTCTTTTACAATAAAAGCCCTTCCCATTTCGATAGACTTGTTCATCATATCAAAAAGTTCCGGCTCAAAACGGAATAATTCCTGAAGATAAAATCCGTCGATTCCATATTTTGGAAAAATCTCTGATCCCAATCCCATTCTGTATGCTCCTGCAATTTTTTGCGTATCTTCATCCCAAAGGAACATGTGATGGTAATATTTATCAAACTTATCGATATCAATTGATTCGTTTGTTCCTTCTCCCACCTCTCGGAAAGTAATTTCGCGAAGACGTCCAAGCTCATGTAGGATATTCGGTATCTTATCGGCTTCAACAAAAAACACTTCATAATTCTTGCTCTGCAATAATCTGCATCCTAAGTTTCGAACGTTTATTACTTCGTCAACAATCTTATCATGATTGGCCGCTGTGGCAATTTCTTTTGGGCTTTTTGGTATTTTTAAAGTAGGTGTCGTCAAGAGCTTGCTTTCTTTTTCGAAAGGATTCGCAAGCATGTAGGTTTTCTTTCTTAAGAATTCTGAATAATCCTCAATCGACTGGTATTCATTCTGTTCCGCAACAGAAATTGCTTTACCGATACGGACCTTTATAATCCTATCTTTTTGAGTCAACAATTCAGAAGGAAGTTTAGCTGTTCTTAAAGTTCCGCCTAATTTGGACAATAGATAAAACAATCGGCTGTTCTTTGCATGAAAATAAATCGGAACTACAGGAACTTGTGCTTTTCGGATTACTTTGATTGCTCCTTCTTCCCAGGCTTTATCTACCACTAATTTCCCGTCTCTGTAAGTAGAAACTTCTCCCGCAGGAAACATTCCCAAAGGTTTTCCATCACTCAAATGACGCAACGTTTCCTTGATTCCAATCACGCTCGATTTTGCATCCTTATGATTTTCAAAAGGATTAACCGGCATGATATAAGGTTTCATCGGATCAATTCGATGTAAAAGAAAGTTGGCGATAATCTTGAAATTTGGCTCTCTTTCAAGCATTAATTTCAACAATAAAATACCATCAATTCCTCCAAGCGGATGATTTGAAATGGTAATATAAGCACCGTCTTTTGGCAGACGCTTCAGATCTTCTTCTGGTATTTCAAATTTTATTTGGAATTCATCCAATATGGCATTTAGGAATTCAACATCTTTTAAATGCTTATTCCTGTCGTAGATATCGTTTAAGGTGGAAATCTTTAGAATCTTCATCAGTAACCACCCTGAAAAAGTTCCAAAAATCCCGTATTTTTCAGTGTTTATTGCTTTTGCAACTTCCTTTGCGGTTACTAAACCCATCTATGCTTTTAATTTATTTGGTAAAAACAAAGATAGCAAAACTTGTTATAAAAGCAACTCCCGACGCGTCAAGTTTCCATTTCTTTATTCACTGAAAATAGTAGTTTTTTATAAAAATTAAACCTTTTTGCCTACTTTTGAAAAAGACAAAATTTTATTCGCAATGAAGATTATTTCATATAATGTAAACGGTATTAGAGCCGCAATCTCTAAAGGTTTTATTGATTGGTTGCAACAAGCCAATCCTGATGTTATTTGTCTTCAGGAAATTAAAGCAACGAAAGACCAGATTCCTGTTGAAGAATTTGAAAAAGCAGGCTATCCTTATCATTATTGGTTTTCCGCACAAAAGAAAGGCTACAGCGGTGTGGCTGTTCTTTCGAAAATCAAACCCAACAATGTAGTTTTTGGAACCGGAATAGATTATATGGATTTTGAAGGAAGAAACCTTCGTTTGGATTTTGACGATTATTCGGTGATGAGCTTGTATTTGCCCTCAGGAACAAACATTGCGAGACTTGATCATAAATTCTTGTATATGAAAGAATTTCAGGATTATGTAACGGAATTGCGAAAGGAAATTCCAAACCTTATCATTGGTGGCGATTACAATATCTGTCACGAGGCAATTGACATTCATGACCCTGTTCGAAACAAAACCGTTTCGGGTTTCCTCCCCGAAGAAAGAGCATGGCTGGATATATTTATGAAAAACGGTTTTACGGACAGCTTCAGACATTTCAACAAAGATCCTCACCATTACACGTGGTGGAGTTACAGAGCTGGAGCAAGAGGAAATAATAAAGGCTGGCGAATTGATTATATTTTGGTGAGCAATGGAATTGAAAATAAATTGCAACGAGCCTTGATTCTGCCCGATGCAAAACATTCTGACCATTGCCCGGTTATGATTGAAATTGAATAAAAATAAATAAGTACCTAAAATAATTAAGATGATAAAAAGAGTTTCGATGGCACTCCTTGTGCTGGCTTTGTCTACTTCATGTGTTTCTAAAAAAGTATACAATGACCTGGAAAACAAATTGGCCAACCAAAAGAAAGAAAACCGCAAAATTGCCGATGAAAATGAAGAATTACTGAAAGCAAAAAACAAGCTGGAACTTGATCAAGCTTCTTTGCAAAAAGAATACGATAAACTGAAAGCCGAACGCGACAAACTTCTTGCAGATTATACCGCTTCAAGCAACAATTTGAAGAATTTACAATCCTCCTACAGTGCTTTGGAAAAAAACAGCGACGATGTCTTGAAAACCAATCTTGATAAAAACCGTGAATTATTAGCAAAATTGGAAGCAAAAGAAAAAGCCTTAGCCGCTGAACAAGAACGTTTGAATAAATTGATGGCCGATTTCCAAGAGCGCTCCAATCGTGTAGCCGAACTTGAAGGTATGATTTCTTCAAAAGAAGCTGCGATGAAAAAATTAAAGGAAACTTTATCAAAAGCATTGAATGCATTTGAGGGAAAAGGTTTGACGGTTGAACAAAAAAACGGAAAAGTCTATGTTTCCATGGAAAACAAATTGTTGTTCCAAACCGGAAGCTGGGCCGTTGGAACCGAAGGTAAAAAAGCGGTTACAGAATTAGGAAAAGTTTTGGCTGTAAATCCAGATATTACCATTTTGATTGAAGGACATACCGATAACGATAAATTTGCTGGTGCTGTTGGCCAAATAGAAAACAACTGGGATTTATCTACAAAAAGAGCCACAGCAATTGTTGCTATCCTTGCTGAAAACAAAGCGATAAACAAGCAAAGCCTTACTGCTGCGGGAAGAGGAGAATATTCGCCTTTAGCATCGAATGACACAGCCGAAGGAAAAGCAAAAAACCGTAGAATCGAAATCATCCTTACTCCAAAACTGGATGAGATTTCGAAGATGTTGAACGATCTTTAATAGTCTACATTAAAAAGCAAAAAGGCGGTTGAAAATTTTCAACCGCCTTTTTTTATGATGTTTTTTAAACTTACATTGGTGTCAGCCAACTTTGAGGATTTGTGTACGTTGTGTTTTGGGAAATCATAAACTTCAATACTGTTTTTCCTGTATCGCCACTGGTCCTGATTTTTCCAATGGTTTGTTTACGGCTTACCTTGTCACCTTTGCTTACCGAAACACTGCTCAAATTATGATATACCGTAAAGAAATCTCCATGCTGTATCATAACCGATTTCTGAACCGGTGAAACATAGATCACACTATATACTTCTCCATCAAAAACCGCTCTTGCATTTGAACCATCGGTTGTAGAAATTTCTATTCCACTGCTGTGTATTTTCAAAGAACTAATTTCCGGGTGTGGCTGATTACCGAACTTCAAGGTGATTTGTCCCTTTTCAACCGGCCAAGGTAATTTTCCTTTATTGGCTTTAAAATTATCCGAAACAATTTTTGCTTCAGGAGTCAAGACTATTTTGGATGAAGTTTCAGTTGCTTTTGTTGCTGCCGCAGTGGTTTTTGGATTTGCTTTTTTGGCCGCCGCCGCCGCTTTTCTATTGGCTTCAGCAATCGCTTCTTTGATTAACTTATCTATTTTTTTATCAATAGCACGGGTTTCCTGTTGCTTTTTCTTGATTTCGGCAGCAATCTTCTTTTTGTCTTTTTTGATCGAATTGGCAAGCTTTTCTTGTTCTTCTTTTTCTTTTTGAAGTACAATTCGTTCTTGTTCCTGCTCTTTTATCAGTTTTTGTTTTTCTGTTTTTTGAACATCAAGCTTTACATTCAAATCGGCTAGCTTGTCGCTTTTCACCTTGATTTCATCGCCTTGCGTTTTTCTGTAGCTCGCATATTGTTTCATATACTGGGCTCTTTTATACGCTTGAAGAAAATTTTCAGAAGACAATAAAAACATCGCACGGCTTTGCTCTGAACGGCTTTTGTATGATTTTACAATCATCTGAGCATAATCTTCTTTCAAATCCTTAAGTTCACGATTTAGTTTATTGATAGCAAGCTGGTTCAGATACATTCCGTCCTTTAAGATTCTGGCTTGTTTTTCTGTTGTGTGAATCAAGTTTTCACGAAGTCTGATCTTTTCTTTTTGCTGAATAATGGTTGTCAAGACCGATTTTTGTTTCTGGTCTTGGCTTTTCAACAAACGTTCTTGTTCCTTTATTTCTTCGATAAGTTGGGCTTTTCGTTGCTCCAATTTCTCCTGTTGCGTCTGGCTCCACGAAAACGAAGTGACTAAAAGTAGAAGAAGGGTAAGAATGTATTTTGACATTTTTCTGAAATATTTATGCAAATCTAATCAATAAAAATTCTATCATAGCCACTCGGAACACTATAAGGGAAAGATAATTCCTCATTGAACGTAGCCGATTTGTATTCGATATCAATTTTCGTGGCTTTATTGTCTTGCAATGCTTCAATGACTAGTTGGGTTGGCAAGATAACTTCTGGATAATCCTTGTGATTCGGATAGCTCACTTTGAGCATTCTTTTTTTTGCCTTCTGGCTGATTTCCTGCTTTTTGATAAGAAATTGAGAGGCTTCAAAAAAGAACGCTTTCTCGGTATTTTTATTGGATTTATCATTCAATTTATACAATCCATCTTCAATTGAAGAATCGTATTTTCCTTTGTTCAAATCATCAAAAGCTTGACCAATCAACATGTTCTGCACCTTTTGAAAATCCAAATCTGTTCCCAACCATTTGCTTAATGTGGTATAATCGCCTTCAAAATATTTGTTGCCTGATTTTTCATAATATTTCACTTCTTTTGGCGTAATTAACGCTTTCGCCATTGTGATTCCAAAAAAACGGATGCTCAACAATATTTGCTCGTTTTTTTTGATGCGAATATCTGCCGAAACATTTAGGCTCTGTTTGTCGTCTTTATAACCCACATCCGCTTTGATGTAAGCTGTTTTGAAATCTTTCTTGGTGTCGTAATGATTGTCAATCACCTTTTCGGCACTCATCGTTTTAGTTGCCGATGCTTCGGAAATAACGGCTTTCGATTTGCACGAAACCATCGTTGCGAATCCTATCAGCATCACCAAATATGTACATTTTATCTTTTTCATCGTTTTATTTTTTCAATAATGTGTCGGCTTTTAGGAAATAGGTTTCTTTTTTCTTCATATCGCCCAAACCATTGTAGGCTTCTCCCAATTGGATATTGAAATTGATTTCCATCGCCTTATTTTCTACCAAATAATCAATTCCGGTTTCGAGAATGTCTTTTGCCTTCTTGAAATTCTTTAGCTGATTGTTTGCCAAACCAGCATAATAATAAAATTCTGGTTTCGACGGGAACAACTCCATCATATTTTCTGCCTTTTTCGAAAGCTCCTTGAACTGTTGGTTTTCGGCATAAGCCTGAAACAAAAGCATCGTGTTTTCCAGATTCGTAGGATTCACACTTTCTTCCATTTCATAATATTTTATCGCCTTGTTCCAGTCTTTTTTATTCTGATAGAATTTTCCGATTTCCTTGGCAACATCCACTTCCTTTTCATTTTCAAAATAAGCGATAGCCTTTTCTAAAGCAGGTTCGTATTTTGGATTTTTTGTAGCAAAAATCAGAAATTCATTTAGAATTCTGTGCTTGATTTTGCTGTCAACTTCATCGCTGTCCAATACTTTATTCATGGAAATAACTGCCTTGTCGCCGTCGTTATTGTTCAAATGAAATTTAAAAAGACTCACTTGGGCCCAAGCCGATTGTGGAATTTCCTTTTCGAGTTGCTTCGCCACTTCAAGCGCTTTTTCTTCTTCATTGCTGGTAGAATACAAATAAATCAGCGAAATATAATTGGCCTCTTCTTTCGGATGATTCTTAATCAATTCCACCAGATTTTCCTTTTCACTTCCTTGGTATTTGGCCTGCTGGAGAATCTGCAATTTATAATTATTTCGCTTTTCAGATTTTCCAACATTTTCGTTCAACTCATTGATCAACGCCAAAGCCTTGTCGAATTGCTGGGTGTACATATACAACGAAACCAAATCTTCCTTGTAGCCTTTATCGAATTCAATCAGTTTTGTAACGATGATGATTGATTGGTTGTAATCCTGTGTTTGATAGCAAACATCGTACATTCCGTTCCAGAACCATTTGTTTTTTGGATCGATTTTGGTTGCTTTTTCGAATGAGTCGTAAGCATTTTTATAATCCTTAATCTTCAAATAATTTTTACCCAATTCGTTATAAACGTTGGCGTTTTCAGGTTGAAGCTTCAAACATTTTTCCAATGCTACAATTGCCCTATCATAATTTTCGATTCCTTTTTGTTTTAATGCTTCAAAGAAAAGTTCTTGGAATTCATCGGTTTCCAAACCAATAGCTTCCGGTTCTGCTTGGGCAAAAACCGAAATCGGATTGGAAAGAAGGATTCCAAAAATTATGAGTAAGACTAATTTCTTCATTTTATTTTTATTCTAAAACCGAATAATCACCAATGCTGATGGATGTGAAATTCCCATCAAAACTCGCATGACTTCCAATCATGGCGTTATCCAAATTAGCATTTTTTATATGTGAATGATTTTGAACCAAACTGTTTTTAATCGTGGCATTGGTTACGTGACAACCTTTTCCAAGCGAAACGTTCGGACCAACTGTTGCATTAATTAGAATAACATCTTTATCTATGAAACAAGGTGGAATTATCGTTGAGTTTTCAGACTTGATGTCTTTGTCTACCAAATTTTCACCGTCGTTATGCAAAAATCCAAGCATTCTCGAATTGGTTTCAACGGTAACGTTCTTGTTTCCGCAATCCATCCATTCGTCTACTTTTCCTGGTACAAATTTCATACCCTTTGCCATCATCTGCTTGATTCCGTCGTTGATTTGGTATTCGCCACCGTGAATGATGTTGTTGTCAATCACCAATTGAAGTTCGTCTTTCAACACCGAAATATCCTTGAAATAATAAATTCCGATTACTGCCAAATCCGAAACGAATTCTTTAGGCTTTTCAACCAATTCGATGATTTCGTTGTTGTCATTCAAGTTAATAACGCCAAAAGCTTCCGGTTCGTCTACTTGCTTCACCCAAATTACGCTATCGGCAGTTTTATCCAAATCAAAATCGGCACGGATTAACGTATCGGCATAAGCGATAACCGCCGGACCGCTTAAGGAATCCTTTGCACACATAATCGCGTGACCTGTTCCCAAAGCTTCATTCTGATAGTAAATGGTTCCTTTAGCTCCTAATTTTTCTGCAATGGCAATCAAATCTTCTTCTACTTTTTTCCCGAAACTTTCGTGGATTACAAACGCTACTTCTTCAATATCTTGGTTCAAAACCCCAGCAATATCTTCTACCAAACGGTGAACGATTGGCTTTCCTGCTACTGGAATTAATGGTTTTGGAACTGTTAATGTGTGTGGTCTTAAACGAGATCCACGGCCTGCCATTGGTACTATTATTTTCATGTTTTTTATTTTTTTAACCGCAAAGTTCGCAAAGTTTTTTTCGCAAAATTCACAAAGTTTTTCTACTGTTTATGACTAAATACTGTTAACTGTGACTGAACACTACTTCACTCCGGTCGAACCAAAACCGCCTTCTCCCCTTGAAGTTTCAGATAATTCCTGAACTTCAATCCATTCGGCTCGTTCGTGTTTTGCGATGATCAATTGGGCAATTCTTTCGCCGTTTTCTACTACGAAAGGTTCATTGGATAAATTTACTAAAATCACTCCAATTTCGCCACGATAATCGGCATCAACTGTTCCAGGAGAGTTCAGGACCGTGATTCCTTTTTTTGCCGAAAGGCCACTTCTTGGTCGAACTTGTGCTTCGAAGCCAATCGGTAATTCGATGAAAAGTCCGGTTTTTACGATTGCTCTCTCTAATGGATTTAATATTATTGATTCAGAAAGATTGGCTCTTAAATCCATTCCAGCCGAAGCTATGGTTTCGTAATTTGGTAAAGGATGTTTCGATTTGTTTATGATTTTTATCTCCATCGATGCTTATGCTTTTCTTTTTATAATTTTATTTAATGTTTCTTTTTCGTTGTAATAGATGAAATATGTGAATACCAGAATCAGTGGAATTCCGATAAAATAATTCTCCCTGAAAAAATAGAACGAGAGAATTGAGAATAGAATGGAAACTCCCAAATAGCCTCCGATTTTTTTCATATCATAGGGAACTGGATAGTATTTATTCCCGAGGATATACGAAATAACCATCATACTTCCGTAGGCAATTATAGTACCAATTGCCGAACCCATATAGCTGTATTTTGGAATAAGAAGATAATTTAATGCCAAAGTCAATAGCGCGCCGATAATCGAAATATAGGCTCCTATTTTAGTCTTGTCGGTTAACTTATACCAAACCGAAAGATTGTTGTAAATGCCTAAAAAGAAATTTGCCAAGATAATCAAAGGAACAACTTTCATTGCTTCCCAATAGGATTCATCTTTAATCATGATCATCTTCAACAAATCGGCAAATACGATTACGGTCAACAATATAAGTGAACCGAAAATGACAAAAAATTTGGTGATAACGGCATAGGTCTGTTTTGCGTTTTCGTTTTTCGCATGACTGAAGAAAAAAGGTTCGATTCCCAAACGGAAAGCCGTTGCAAACAAAACCATAAATAATCCCAATTTGTAGCATGCAGCGTAGGCTCCAACTTCTGCTTTACCGATATCTTTTGGAAGGAGATGTTCTAATATAATTTTATCCAAATGTTCGTTGACGGCAAATGCAATTCCGGCGATCAAAATCGGGAAACCGTATTGCATCATTTTTTTCCAAAGCTTGAAATCAAAATGCCATTTTACATGCAAATAGTTTGGAGAAAGCACTAAAAATGTGACGAAGCTTGCAATTAGATTAGCCATGAAAATATAACCTACTTGAAATTCTTCAAAGTAAATTGTAGCAAGAAAAGTGTCGGGATTATTTTGTGCGATTTCTGGAAGATACAATAGGAAAAACAAGTTTAGCGCCATATTGACCACTACGTTTCCAATCTTGATAACAGCATAAACAATTGGCCTTTGCTCGGCTCTTAATTTGGAAAATGGAATGATGACCAATGCATCTAGAACTAAAATCCAAATGGCGTAGGTAACAAATTCAACTTCAACATTTATCCAACTTGAGAGTGTATTTCTAAAAAAAAGCGAAAGAAATAAAAACCCAATGGAAGTCCAAAAAATGGAAATCGTGGACGTTTCAACCACATTTTTTTTATTGTCTTCTGAATTATAAAAACGAAAAAAAGCGGTTTCCATTCCGTAGGAAAGAATGACATTGAAGAAAACCATGTAGGCCAAAAGTATGGTCGTTTCTCCATAATCGGCTTTCACGAGCTTGTCTGTATGGACCATAACCAGCAAGAAACTCAGCATTCTCGGCAAAACCGTTGCGAGTCCGTAAATGGCTGTTTGCTTGAAAAGATTTTTATATAAACTCAAAGTCTGTTTTCGTAATTTCTAACAAAAATAACTATTTCTTTGGGTATAGATTTCTTGAATTTGTATTTATTGCATCTTTATTTATAAAACACCTAAAATATTTTTCAAAAGCATTTATATTTTCAAATTGGATGAAAAAAGAAAAGCCGACTCGATAGTCGGCTTTTAAATATATTCTTAGATAAACTATTATCCCTTTAAAGCTTCAGCTCCACCAACAATCTCAAGGATCTCGTTAGTAATTGCCGCCTGACGTGCTTTGTTGTAGGTCAATTTCAATTGATTTCTCAACTCTGTTGCGTTGTCAGTTGCTTTGTGCATTGCCGTCATACGAGCTCCGTGCTCTGAAGCGAATGAATCTCTGATGGCTTTGTACAATTGTGTTTTTAATGATTTTGGAATCAAAGTAAGGATGATTTCTTCCTTTTCTGGTTCGTAGATATAATCAACTGTTGAAGCTGCTTTCTCAGAAACAATTGGAGCCAATGGCAAGAATTGTTCTGTTTGAACGATTTGTGTTGCGGCATTTTTAAATTGATTGTATACCAATTCAATCTTGTCGTATTGACCAGAGATAAATTTCTCAGTTAATACTTGCGCAATTTCAGCAACGTTTTCAAAAGTCAAGCTATCAAAAACAGCACTTTGATTATCGGTAACCTTGCACGTTTTACCTAGAACATCGTTTCCTTTTTTACCAATGGCAAAAACATCAACCTGCTTTCCAGCATAAAAATCGGTACGGTTTTTAACTTCCTTGATTACATTGGTATTGAAAGCACCACACAAACCTCTGTTTGAAGTTATCGCAACGATCAATACTTTTCTTACCGCACGCTGTGTAGTAAATTCTCCACCCACATCACCATCAAGGGAAGCAGATAGATTCTGTAACAATTCCGTCAATTTTTCGGCATAAGGTCGCATTGCTGTAATCGCATCCTGTGCTTTTTTCAACTTTGCTGCAGAAACCATTTTCATCGCAGATGTAATCTGCATCGTTGATGAAACGGAAGTAATTCTATTACGGATTTCCTTTAAATTTGCCATCTATTTTGTATTAAGACTTTAGTATTAAGTACAAAGACCATCTTGATACTTTGTACTCAATACTTAATACTTTAATTAGTTATATTTCGCTGAAACTTCTTTCGCTACGTTCTCGATAACATCAGTAATTTTGTCATCAAGTTTACCTGCTTTCAAAGCATCAAGAGTATCTCTGTGTTTTGCGTTCATGAATTCCAAGAAATCTTTCTCGAATTCTTTCACTTTGCTTACAGGAACATTTCTCAACAAGTTTTTAGAACCTGCGTAGATAATTGCAACCTGATCTTCAACTGTATAAGGATCGTTCAAACCTTGTTTCAAGATTTCAACGTTTCTTTTTCCTTTTTCAATTACGTTCAAGGTAACCGCATCAAGGTCAGAACCGAATTTAGCAAACGCTTCCAATTCACGGAATTGTGCCTGATCCAATTTCAAAGTACCTGATACTTTTTTCATCGATTTGATTTGAGCATTACCTCCAACACGGGAAACAGAAATACCTACGTTGATCGCTGGACGAACTCCAGAGTTAAACAAATCTCCATCAAGGAAAATCTGTCCGTCAGTAATCGAGATTACGTTTGTTGGGATATATGCAGAAACGTCACCCGCTTGTGTTTCGATAATTGGCAAAGCTGTCAACGAACCACCACCTTTAACGATTCCTTTGATAGAATCTGGCAAGTCATTCATGTTTTTAGCGATGTCATCGTTAGCGATCACTTTACAAGCTCTCTCTAACAAACGAGAGTGTAGGTAAAAAACGTCTCCAGGATAAGCCTCACGACCCGGTGGTCTTCTCAAAAGAAGAGAAACCTCACGGTAAGCAACCGCTTGTTTAGACAAATCATCATAAACGATTAACGCTGGACGACCTGAATCTCTGAAGTACTCACCAATTGCAGCACCTGCCATTGGAGCGTAAACCTGCATTGGAGCAGGATCAGAAGCGTTTGCAGCAACGATAACCGTATAAGCCATCGCACCTTTTTCTTCTAACATTTTTGCAATACTTGCCACAGTTGAAGCTTTTTGCCCAATTGCAACATATATACAGAATACAGGCTGACCTGCATCGTAGAATTCTTTTTGATTAAGGATAGTATCCAAACAAACTGTTGATTTACCAGTTTGACGGTCACCAATCACAAGCTCTCTTTGTCCACGACCAACTGGAATCATCGCATCAACTGCTTTTACTCCTGTTTGCAATGGTTCAGTAACTGGCTGACGGAAGATAACTCCAGGAGCTTTTCTTTCCAATGGCATTTCGTATAAGGTTCCACCGATTGGTCCTTTTCCGTCGATTGGAAAACCAAGCGTGTTTACAATACGACCTACCATTTCTTCACCTACTTTAAGCGAAGCGATACGTTGTGTTCTTTTAGCAGTTGATCCTTCTTTGATACCAGTTGATGGTCCTAAAAGTACCACACCAACGTTATCTTCTTCAAGGTTCAAAACGATAGCTTCAAGACCGTTATCGAATTCTACTAATTCACCGTATTGTACGTTTGATAACCCGTAGATACGAGCAATACCATCACCAACATTCAATACTGTTCCAACTTCTTCCAGCGTTGCACCAGATTCAAAACCTGATAATTGCTTTTTTAATATTGCTGAAATTTCAGCAGGTTTAATTTCCGCCATAATTATATAAATAACTAGTTACTTAATTCTCTTTTTAACACTTTTAATCTGTTAGCAATCGAAGCATTGTATTGCTTGTCGCCAATTCTTAGGATAAAACCTCCGATGATTGACTCATCTACAATATTTTCGATTGTAATCTTTTTGTTTGAAAACTCTCTGATTTTTTCAGAAACTTTTGCCTCTAATGTTGCATCCATCGGAATAGCTGTAGTTACTTTCGCAACTTCAAAACCATTCATTTCATCTGATTGCAAAACATATTGAGAAGCAACACTTTCTAAAATCTCGAATCTTTTGTTTTCGAACAACAAGTGGAAAAGACCTTTCGTCAATCCATTTGTTGAAGCAAAAACTTCTGTCAAGGCACTTTCCTTTACATTTACAGAAATGGTTGGATTTTGAATAAATGCATTCAATTCCTCATTTTCTTTAACTGTTGAAGAAATCAAAACCATATCATTATAGACTTCATTGGCAACACCTTGAGAGATGGCCAAGTCTAAAATTGCTTTTGCATAACGAATTGCTGCTCTGGTTCCTGACATGATCTTAGTTTAATTTTACGTCACCTAACATTTTCTCAACCAATTTCGTTTGAGCTTCCTTGTTAGATAATTCTTCTTTCAATAATTTTTCAGCGATTTCAAGAGACAATGAAGAAACTTGAGATTTCAATTCAGCCATAGCTGCATTTTTCTCAGATTCGATAGCCGCTTTCGCTTGCTCGATCATTCTTTCGCCTTGAAGCTGTGCTTCGTGTTTTGAATCAGCAATCATTTTATCTTTCATTTCACGTGCTTCTTTCAATAAAGTATCACGTTCCATTCTAGCTTCTTGCAAGATACGCTCGTTGTCTGCAGTTAAATTTTGCATTTCTCTACGTGCTGCCTCTGCAGATGCCAAAGCATTGTTGATAGATTCCTCACGGCTTTTTACAGCTCCCAAGATTGGTTTCCAAGCAAATTTTGCCAAAAGAAAGAAGAAGATAACAAAGATAATTGTTGTCCAAAAAATTAAACTCTCTGGTGAAGTTAATTGCATACGATTATATATTTAAAATTGTTTGTCTTGTTTTAAAAAAACTTCCTGAAGCCAACCGCTGCAGGAAGTTTTAATTTTAATTAAGCTTATGCGATTAACGCAACAACTACTGCGAAAAGTGCTACACCTTCAATAAGTGCAGCAGCAATAATCATAGCAGTCTGGATTTTTCCAGCAGCTTCTGGCTGACGAGCAATAGCGTCCATTGCAGAACCACCAATTTTTCCAATACCTAATCCTGCTCCGATTACAGCTAATCCAGCTCCGATTCCAGCTAATACCATAATAAAAAATTTATATAGTTAATAATTAATAAAACACAAATTAATGATGATCGTGCTCTGCTACAGCCTGACCAATAAATAATGCTGAAAGCAATGTAAATACATACGCTTGCAAAGCAGCAACCAACATTTCCAATACACTCATGAACAATACGAACGCTCCAGAAATTGGAGAAACCGCTACTGTATCAAATATAAAGATTAGGGAAATCAAACTCAAGATGATGATGTGACCTGCAGTGATGTTTGCGAACAAACGAATCATCAAGGCGAAAGGCTTTGTCAACATACCGATAACCTCAACAGGAATCATGATTGGCGCCAACCAAACTGGAACTCCTGGTGTATTGAAGATGTGACCCCAATAGTCTTTATTTCCGCTGAAAGTTGTAACTACGAACGTAATAAATGCCATTACAAATGTAAAGTAGATATTTCCTGTCAAGTTAGAACTGAATGGGAAGAATGGAATCAATCCGATAAGGTTGTTGATCCAGATAAAGAAGAAGATAGTCAAAAGATACGGCATGTATTTCGCGTATTTTTTCTCTCCGATGTTTGGACGAGCAATGTCGTCTCTAACGAAAGTTACCAACGGCTCCAAGAAACCAGCGATTCCTTTTGGCGCTTTTGGGTTTTTCTTGTACGATCTCGCTACAGCAAGGAACAAGAAGAACAATACAATTGCAGACATCAACATTGAAAAAACATTCTTTGTTATGGAAAAGTCCAAAGGTCTTGCATCAAATGCAAAAGCTCCGTTGTTTTTTTCGTCTTCTGTTAAGGTGTCAAATTTATCTTTGTAAAAAATAATTTCTTTGTAACGAACAAGTTCCTGACCGTTTGCGTCTACAACGTGGTGACCTGTATTATCGTGGTGGAATTTCTCTGAAGAAAAAATCTCTAAACCATTGTTAGTCCACAAGATAACCGGAAGGTAAAAAGAAATTGGATGACCGCCCCAATCAGCAATGTGAAATTCATGAGCATCACCAATGTGCGAATTGATTAACTCCGTAGCATTGAATTCTTTCTCTCCATGTGCCGCTTCGCCGTGGTGTTCAGCCACAGCTTCTGTAGTAACATGAGTACTGTCAGCAGTTGGATTCGCAAATCCTATGAAAGGAATGCAAGCTACAAATGCCGTGAATAAGAACTGAAGTGGTTTATTTGAAATTACCATTATTAAATTGTGTATCTAATTTTACGTTTCAAAAATTTTTGCAAAGGTACATATTTAATTCACAATTGAAAATATATCAATTAATTTTTAGAAAATAAGCCTCAAACTGAACAATTCCATAATAAAGCCTCTTTTTACGACTTGTTTATTAAACGAATTGCAAAAATCGTTTCAAAAAACAAATACAGAAAATACGGTATAAAGAAGATTGCAATGTCCGGAATACGGTCAATTGTATCGGATTTGATAAGCGGAATTAAAAAAACTACCGAAGCCATCATCTTTATGACGCTAATTCCCATAAAGGAATAGCCCGTATAAACTGAAAAATTTTTGTTTACAAATAGCAAAAAAAGATAGGAAAGTATCGTGATGATGATATGGAATGTATAAATACTCCAAGTCGAATAGAAAAAAGGAATGTCTGCAAAAAGAGTTGAAACTATGAAATGTTGTGCCACAAAAAGCACGATTGAAAAAGGAATGAGGTATTTTAAAAAATTCAAAAATGGAGCCATTATTCTTTGTTTAAATTCTTGACCTGCCTAATTACATTATAAAGTGCAATGAAAACAGACAATAACGATAATACGATGGTAAAAACGGATGAATCGGTATACTTTTCATCCAGCCAGATTCCGAGATAGGAAAATGCAAATATGATAACCCCCATTTGTATGGGAATATTGATAAAAGCCAACCATTTTTTTGATTTATTGTCCTCCTTGTTCTCCATCGTTTGTTTTTGTGTTTTTAATAACGGGTCTCATAAAACAGGATGCGCTGAAATCGGCTCCTGGTTCTACCGATAATTTTCCGCAGATTACTTCGCCGTGGATACTCGCCTTGGATTTTACATTCAGCATTTCCTTAACCTCTATTTTCCCGTCAAATTTTCCTTCGATATCGGCACTTTTACAGATGATATCGCCAATTACACTGGCGGCAGGACCAATCACAATTTTACCTTTTGAAGAAAAATTCCCGACAAGCTCTCCATCCAAACGGAAATCGGCCTGCGAAACAATGTCGCCTTTGATGAGCGTTCCTTCAACAATCCTATTTGTTTTACCTAAAAGGTCTGTGTAAGATTTTGGGCTTTTCTCAAACATTTCTTATGACTTTTTGTTTTCCTCTTGTTTCTTTTTCGTTTCCGGTTGCAAAGAAGGAATAGCGTTAGGGTCGGATTGATTTCTTAATCTCGATGGCCTTTTATTCGACTCTTTTTCTTTTGATTCGTTTTTTTCTTCTTCTTCGTCATCAGAAGATGGAGGCCTCATATTAGGCTGTTCTTCTTTCTGTTTCTCCCTCGCTTTTGCTCTTTCCTTTGCCTTGTCTCTAGCGTTAGGTTTTTCTTCTTCAACTGGCGCAACAGGTTCTGGAATTGCTGGAGCTGGTTCTACCTTTGCTCTTGGCTGTAAAAACTCCTCGAAATTTTTCTTTATTTGAACAATCTTATAATTCTCATTGGAGATTACCGTCAATGGTTCGGCGATTTTATAATCTTTATAGTCTTTTAAAATTGTGATGATATCGTTTGCATTGACCTCAGAATTCATTCCGTGCATCACAACAAATTTTTCTGTCATCGTATAAATATCTACCGAATAAGTCAGTTTTTGCGACGTTCTCTCCGAAGTAAATTTTTTGAATTTATCGATAAGGATTTTCGTTTTCGGATCTGTTTCGTTTGTAACCTTGTAAACGATTTTCCAACTTTTTGCAGGTTCGGCGTCAAATCTTAATTTTTCCATTGACGGAATGTTTTTTGCCAACAATTGCTCAGCATCTTTTCCTTCAGAGCTGTTAGGATAATTCAATGCCACGAAATTCAAAGCCTTTTTGTACTCTGCCAAACCTTTCAATTTTCCAACCGTATGGGCTTTCAACAACTCAAACTTCGAAACAATTTCTTCTCCCGTATATTGGTCGATTGCCGATTCTGTTTCTTCCAAAACGGTAAACAAATCGCCTTGTTCGTATTTGGTATATAAGTTCGCATATCGCGTTTCTGGAGATTGACTCAAAGCCGTTTCAGATGGATTGCTACTGTTCAATATTTGTGCATATCGCGACTCCGGATACTTCGAAATAATTTGGTTTTTCATCGCCAAAGCCTTGTCCTTATCAATGATTTCATAGATTTTATACAAATGATACATCGAAGGAAGCACCAATCTTTCCTCTGGATTATTTTTTAGAAGTTGCTCCAGCTTATTGGCCGCCAACTTATATTCCTTGAATTTTTCTTTATAGATAAGCCCTAATTGATAATAGGCAAAATTTCGTTCTTTCGCTAATTCATCTATTTCGGTTTGTGATTTCGGAAGCTGACTGATGTAAAAATCCGTAGTATATTTTGGCTCTACAGGTTTTTCCATCTCTTTCAAATTTGGATCTTTTTTATCGGCCACCGCTTCTTCATCGGCTACTTCCTCAACTGTCTTGGATTGTCCAGCCGACAATCTCCAATTGTCCTGCAAAGCCCTATTCCCCCATTTTTTTCTAAACTCATTTTTTCCGTAGGAAACGGTTGTTGGGTTGTAGAAGTAAAATGTTGCCGATGAGCTGGAAGGTCTTGGTCCGAAATTTTGATCCGGCGGTGCCATTGGAGATCTTGATTGCTCCTTGTTTCCGGGATTATTACTGCTCTTTGAATCTCTTGAAGCTACATCATTAGCTCCAGAATTTCCTAATCTTTCGGCAAGTTCTTGACGTTTCTTTTCCTCAGTAGCAGCCTTTTCATCGGCGATTTTGAGTTTTGCAATATAATCCTCAAAATATTGTTTTCTTCCTCCTTCAGATAAAGCAACAAGATTCAAAATACTGTCATTTTTCTGAGCAATCGCTTCATATTTAATTACATCTTCAAGATTTTCCCTTTTCTTTTTGATGAATTTATGCTCGCGAGTCCTTGCATCCAATTTCACCAAAGTACTGTCGTAGTATTTTCCAGCTGTGGCATATTTTGCATTATCGAAATAAATATCGGCAAGATTTCTATAATTGGAAGCACCCAAATATTGGTCTTCCGATTTTATGCGAAGCGAAGCATTGTAATATTTTTTAGCCTGATTGTCATTGTTTTGTCCGTCATAGAACAAAGCTACTTGATGGTTGATGAAATCTAAAAAAGGTCGGTTTTCGCGGTCTTCCAACAAGTCTTTGAATTTTTCTACAAATGCCAAAGTATCGCCCGTTTTATAATTGAACTGTTTGGCCTGCATGATATGCGCCTGAATTACATAACGTCTTGGCGATTTTCTTTTCATATCTATAACTGACTGATAGGCAACATAAGCACTATCTTTCTGACCCAATTCATCAAAAACTTGTGCCAGGATAAATCGGTATCTCGCTTTTTCTTCATCCGACTTTGTGAATTTTGTCGCCAAACGCAATTTTGCAATAGCGCTGTCTTTTTCCTGAAGATTCAAAAAAGCCTGAGCCAGCGTAGCATTTGCATCAGCAAAAATCTGATCCTTGAATTTTATTTCTTTTAATAATTTTCTAAGATTTGTAACCGCCAATGCATCGTTTTCCATTCGCATATTGGTTTTTTCACGCCAAATTTTCACCTCATAAATCTTGTCGCTCTCCGGATATTTGTACAAAACATAGTTGAAGGCTTCCAATGCCGGCACGAATCTTTGGTCATAATATCTTGATTTTCCAAGCAATAAATGCGCTTCATCCATCTGCGGATTTCGTTCTTTTCCATCAATATTCATCGAACGTTTCTGGATGGCCTTGGTGGCTTTTTCTTCGGCTCTTTCGAAATTGGCATTCTTTTGAGCCTGTCCGGGCATAAGATTTTCCTTGGAAATGGTCATCCTTTCTACCGGGAGACGCTCCCAGAAATTATCCTTGTATTGTAGTTTCAAATCTTCAACACCTTTTTCTAGGGCAACATTTCCGTGGTAAAGTACATTAAACTTGGTGTTTAAAGCTTGGAATTCTCTATTCACCCACTTGTCCTTTTTGGTAGAACAAGCAATTATTAGGACGATAAATAAGGTGAGGGAAAAATATTTAAGTATGCTGGTTTTCAATTTCAAAACGTTTTTATTGATAACTTTTAAAAGGCAATTTTAGTATAATGACTGGTAAAAATACGTTTCTTTTTGATATGTGGAAAAAAAAGGCTCTTTTTTTGTTTGGTCAAACTCCTTGCTTCATTTTTCGAAAAAATAAAACCATTAAGGAATTAAGAAAATTAAGACCTAACACATCTTAATGAAACTTAATTCCTTAATGGTTCAAGAAATTACAATTTTATTTTAAACTGCAAAAAACGCTTCGAGTTCTTTTAATGTTTCTGCAGAAGTTTGAATGTCTTTTACGATTTCGCCTTTGTGAAGCGCGACAATTCTATCCGAAACCTCAACAGTGTGTAGCAAATCATGGCTCGAAACCAAAACGGTAACGTCTGGATTATCGGCCAAATCCTTGATGATTTTCTTCAAACGGAATTGCGTTGTTGGATCTAGATTTGCAAAAGGTTCGTCCAAAATAATCACTTCCGGATTTCCAATCAATGTGGCGATGATGCCCACTTTTTTCTGGTTTCCTTTCGAGAAATCGCGGATGTATTTTTTACTGTTTAAAATTTCTCCATTGAAGAATTCCTCGTGCTTTTTCAGCAAGGCATCCACATCGGCTTTGTTCTGACCGCGCAAATCGCCGATGAAATAGAAATACTCTTCCGGTGTAAGATATCCGATAAGGAAACTTTCATCCAAGAAAGAAGCCGTGAAGGATTTCCAGTTTTCGCTTTCGCTTACAATCACATTATTGTTATTGATCTTTCCTGAAGTCGGCTGGATCAAATCCAATAAAAGGCTGAAGAAAGTGGTTTTTCCGGCTCCGTTGTTTCCAACAAGTCCGAAGCTTTCGCCTTTTTTAATTTCCAGATGGTCTAACTTTAGTACGGTTGTCCCGTTATATGTTTTTGAAAGGTTATTTACTTGTATCATTTTGAAAAGTATTTTGGTTGTGGTTTATGCTGCTTTTTGTTTGTAGGAATCTAATGCGGCGTATTTTTCGGATTTATAGATTTTTACAATCCAATCGAACGCCTTGTTTTTGAAAGCCAATCCCAATAGTCCGGCAAGCGCTACAAATAAAAGTCCTGCATTTGGGTTGATAAGATAATGTCCGAGTGCATAGAATGCCATTGGTCCTAATAATTGTGGTAACGAAAACAACAAGGTTTTTACATTATAAGCTTTTTTGTCGCCAAAAGCACCTTTGCTCGAAGCCAAATCAATAGGCGTTTTGGTGTAGGCACCTCCTAAAAGAACCAAAAGTGCGTTGACACCGATGTTGTAAACAGCTCCAACCAATATCATCAAATAAATATGCAATCCGAAGTATAAGTAAGGCGAAGCAATTATGGCCGTTGCTACTGTTGCAACCACCATCAGCCACCATTTTGAATTCAGATAATCCCGATAGGAAATGCTTTGTGTCATTAGTAACGGATAATAGGCACTGTCCCAACTTGGCACAAACTGTCCGAACGTAATCAGGAATCCGCCTGATACAAAAACTCCAGCAAACATGTGCATTGCGGGACTGCTATAGCTTTCAATTCCACCCGTAAAAAACAACAATCCATAAAAAAGGAACAATACGCTCATAACAATTGTGGTTTTGGAACGCTTGTTTCTTTTGATAAGCTTGATGTCGTTTTTCAAGAATGTTCCCATAACTCCGAATTGGTTCAGCCAAGTAAGATTTTCGGTTTTAGCAATGTCATGTTTCGAAGCCAATCCTGCATCAAGGAATAAGTTGCTTTTGAAATAGTTGAAAGTGATATAATACAATCCAATTAAAACGATTATCGGAATGATGAACATCCATTTTGTTGTAAACAATGCGTGGTAGAAAGGTCCTGTGTACAGCGTTATGTCAAACAAATCATAGTATTGTGCCGTTCCAAAAGCAATGAGGACTGCAAAGAAAAGAATGAACAACTTGTCTTTGTTGTTCAATAAAATATTCAAGAAATTATTTACATAAAGCAATGATGTTATCGACAAATGCCAAAGCAAAACACTTAAAACATCATATCCTTCAGCCAATAAAATGATTGAAAACGGAACGAATAAAAACCCGTGGATAAGATTAAAAAAAGAAAGATAGGTTTTTCCTAAAGAGAAATTGACAATTGTAGAAGCTTTTATTGGCAAAGTCAGCAACGGCCTGATGTTCATTACCGGAATTTTCTGCAACAATAATCGAAATACCAAATCAAAAACAAAATAGTAAATCAGGTATTTGTTGATTATAACTAAAGGATCTGGAAAATTATCTTCTAATCCATAATAAGCCAGAAAAGCCAATCCGACAAACATCACAGCAAAATAAATTGCTCCGAAAACCATCAATATCTTAAGGGCTAAATTTTTCGCGAACGAAGCCGATCTTAAAAAGGCTTTCCATTCGAGCATTATAAATTTTTTGAACATAGGTTTTGGTAATTTGGTTTTATGGTAAGTAGGAAGTTTTTGTCATTTGTTACAAATTATTTCGAAATTTCATATTCCGGATAGGTTGCTTTAAGATAATCTTCGGCTTTTGAAGGAATTAAAATTAGTATGATGTATTCCAATAAAATCAAGACAATAAGCATGAAACTTAATAAAAGTAAGGACCAATCAGGATAGTTTTTTCCATCCAAATTAATCGCAATTTGAATCGGCAAGTTTATCAATCCAGTAAACGATCCGTAGCCGAAAATAATTTCCTTGAAGAGCCATTTCTTTCCCGTTTGTTCATTTTTCTTTTTGATTCTTCTCGAAAGCATCCAAAGCCCTACCATACAAACCAGCATCGAAATGATAAATACAATTTTCATAATCAGTAAGCTTTCCTGAAAAGACCTTAACAAATAGAAAATCAATCCTGTAGCTGACAAGGTTCCGATGATTTTTGGAATGGAGAAAAAAGTTTTCAGTTCGCTAAAAACCAATTTGTTGTACTTCTTATTCAGCGCACTTTGCCTTTTCTCGACCACATCCATAAAACCAAAAATGCCAAACTTCTTGAATTCAATATTCAAGGCCTCGTCAAATGTTAGCTTCGGATTTTGTTGCCATTGTTCTTCGATTGCATTGGCCAAATGATCTACCAATTCGGTTTGCAGATCATACCATTCCACAAAATGCTGACGCGTGAAAGTGTAAAGTTGCTCGATTTGTTGTTCGTTTAATCGCATCTTAAAAGCTCAATTTAGGATTTACAATACTTTGCATATTTCGGATAAACTCTTCCAATTCTACCAGTCGGTTAACGGTTTCTGTTGTGCCTTTTTCAGTAAGCTTATAGTATTTTCGCATACGGTTATCCACTTTTTCCACCTCAACGTCGAGCAAGCCTTCCGCTTCCAATTTATGTAAGGCTGGATACAACGCACCTTCCGTGATATTCAATTCTCCTTTGGTAATTTCCTTTACTTTCTGCGTAATTTCATAACCATACATTCTTCCTTTTTCTTCCAAAAGCTTCATAATGATGGTATTGAGGCTCCCCTTATACAATTGCGAATTTTTCATTTCTTGAATTTTGAATCACAAACATACATAAGTTCTTTATACATAACAAATTTAGGTATATAAAATTTGATTAATGTTTTTTAACAAACCTTCGAGGTTTAGTATCTTTGTCAAAAATTAAATCGATGTCGTCATTCTATAAATTAAACATCAAAGAGGTAAACCGCGAAACGCCAGAAGCGGTTTCGGTTCTTTTTAATGTTCCTGCCGAATTAAAACCCAACTACGCTTTTAAAGCCGGACAATATGTAACCTTAAAACTTACGCTTGACGGACAAGAGCTTCGTCGTGCCTATTCAATATGTTCTTCGCCAGAAAGTGGTGAGTTGCGAATTGCCATAAAATCGGTTAATCAAGGCGCTTTTTCTCAATTTGCCAATAAGATTCTAAAAGCCGGCGATTTATTGGAAGTAGGACATCCGGAAGGAAATTTTATCTTCGAAGCAAATCCAGAAAGACAAAAAAACTATGCGGCATTCGCTGCAGGAAGCGGTATTACTCCGGTTATGTCCATCATTAAAACAGTTTTGAAAGGCGAGCCAAAGAGTACTTTTGTTTTAGTGTACGGAAATAAAACTCCTGAAAGCACACTGTTTCACCAGGAACTGCACGATTTGCAATTGGAATTTGTAGGCCGTCTGTTCGTGCATTTTGTGTACAGTCAGGCCAAAATCGAAAACGAATTGTTTGGAAGAATCGAACGTTCTACCGTGAATTTTGTGTTGAACAATAAATACAAAACGCTAGAATTCGACAAGTTTTACCTGTGTGGTCCAGAGGAAATGATAAATACGGTGAACGATGTTTTAAAAGAACATAATATTCCTGAAAAAAACATTAAATTTGAATTGTTTACTTCTTCAGCCAAAGAAAATAAAATCTCTGAATCATTAGAAGGTCACACCAAAATCACCGTTATGGTGGATGATGAGGAAACGACTTTTGAAATGTCGCAAAAGCAAACCTTGCTCGATGCATCCTTAAAACAAGGGCTCGACGCTCCCTATTCTTGCCAAGGCGGAATTTGTAGCAGTTGTTTGGCCAGAATCACAAATGGTACTGCCGAAATGAAGAAAAATTCTATCCTTACTGACAAAGAAATTGCATCAGGCTTGATTCTAACATGTCAGGCGCATCCTACATCTGCAGAGATTTATGTGGATTTTGATGATGTTTAATCGTTAGCCTTTCTATAAAATTTAAAATTCCAATTTTGGTTAGCCAAGATTGGAATTTATTTTTTCTACTATCATCTGTGGTAAAATAGTACGCATCACATCTTCGTAACCTTCCACTTTCTTATTTCCATAAACCGAGGTTGGTAGTTTTGGAAACCGATTCCTATCCGAAACCAAAGCATTTTCGATCAGCTGATTGAACGGCAAAAAACCCGCATAAGGATGGGTCGCGCCCCAAAGTGTAATTACTTTAACGCCTAGCATTGCAGCAATATGGGCATTTCCGGAATCCATTGAAAGCATCACATCAAGATTGGAAATGAGTTGCAATTCCTGCTTGAAGGTGATTTTTCCGGCAATAACGATTACATTTCTTTTGCCTTCTGCAAATTGATTTAGGATTTGGATTTCCTTGTTTCCACCACCAAAAAGCAAGATTTTATTATTTGGATTTTCATCCAATAAATCAATTACTTTTTGCATCAAGTCTTGTGGATAAACCTTGGAATCGTATTGTGCAAAAGGAGCAATTCCAATCCAATTTTGGTTTTTTTCTCCGATTAAATCGATGATTTCCTTGTCCATTTTTTGTTTGGATGGGAAAATTGTCCCGAGATTTCGGGATGATAAATCAATTTGAAAACCCAGTTCTTGAAAAACCTTTACGTGTCGTTCAAACATTGAAGTCACGGGTTTGAAAACCTTATTTACCGCTCTGGTCAAAGCTTTCTTTTCGGCTCTGCCTTTGTCAACCGAAGCTACTTTTTTTCCGCTCAAGGCAAAAAGCGTCCGGACAACTTTAGAACGTAAAACGTTGTGCAAGTCGGCAAAGGCATCAATATCAAACTTTCGCAAATCATTGAACAATCGGATTAATCCCAAAAAACCTATGTGTCGTTCTTTCGCATCAAATGCAAAAAATTCAAGGTTGGGAATTCCATCAAAAAAAGGTTTGAAAAACGGTCGTGAAATAAAGGTGATTTTCACATCAGGATGTTGCCTCACAAAAGCCCTGATAACAGGAACCGTCATCGCGACATCTCCCATTGCGGAAAGTCGGATGACGGCTATATGTTTGATTTTTTTGGACAATTTTCTTGTCGAAGGTATTATTTTTTATTCTGATACAACACCGGATTCAACTCCTCGTCGTTGTACATCTTCATCTGCTTGTATACTTTCATATACTTGTCACCGTTTGAAATATCAGTCAATAAATCACTGATAGACGTAAACATATCGCTTTTTTGATCCAACAAAACGTTCAATTTTTCCTGGCATTTTGCCCTGTGTTCTGGAGTAGCTTCAGCACGGTTAGCTTCTTCATTCATATGGTAAATCTTCAAAGCCAAAATTGATAATCTGTCGATTGCCCAAGCAGGACTTTCGGTATTGATCTTTGCATCCGCCTTAACGGTTACGTCTTTGTATTTCTGAAGAAAATAGCTGTCGATGTATTCAACCATATCGGTACGGACTTGGTTTGAAGCATCAATTTTACGTTTCAAATCAAGCGCTCCAACCGGATCAATATTCGGATCACGGATGATGTCCTCATAATGCCATTGCACAGTATCTACCCAGTTTTTTGCATATAATAAATATTCAATCGTTCCTTTTTCGTAAGGATTTATGGTTGGCTGATACACATCGTTGATGATATGATAATCGTTGATGCATTTTTCGAAAATAGGATAGGCAAATTCTGCGAACATGATTTAATTTTTTTTACAAATATAGTTTTTATACTTTTAAACTCTAAATTATCCCATAAAACTATGCAAATTCATTATTTATCAGAAGCCAACAGCGTGCTGAATCATTTCTTAGGTCAAATCAGGAACGTGAATGTCCAAAAAGACAGTATGCGTTTTCGCCGAAACATCGAACGCATTGGCGAAATCATGGCCTATGAATTGAGCAAGGATTTGCATTATAAAAACATCGAAATCCAGACGCCACTTGGCATCAAGAAGACGACCGAAATTGAAGACGATTTGGTTTTATGTTCGATTCTGAGAGCTGGATTGCCACTTCATCTGGGTTTTCTGAATTATTTTGATAGTGCCGAAAATGGTTTTGTTTCGGCTTATCGTTATCATCATAACAACGACGATGCTTTTGAAATCCGTGTTGAATATCAGGCGGTTCCGAGCATTGAAAACAAAAACCTGCTTCTGATTGATCCGATGCTTGCCACAGGACAATCGATGGTGGCGGTTTTCAATA